>JBGPVY010000034.1:0-17071 GCA_041491905.1 Nitrospiraceae bacterium
TGCAGACCGTCCTCGCCGCGAGCTGGCAGTAGGGAGACGCGTGCACTAAACGTGAAGGGGTACGGGGTGAAGCGTGAGGGGAATTCGAGGGATCGCTAAAGCGCTAGTGTCATGTGCAATCAACGGAATTGTTTGGTTGCCTGTTTGGACTCCTCAAAGATGATGTCATGCCAGCCGATATAGGGAGGGTTCCTCCACATTCTCCTGAATCAGCACCGCCATCTGCTGCCACGGGAGTCACGGACACGGGTCTGATCTGTCTGTTGATCTTGGCCCGTTTCTACGACCTACCGGCTGATGGGGCGCAGCTGCGCCATCAGTTTGCACAGTCCGGCCAAGTCCTTTCTGATACCGATCTTCTCCGTGCTGCCAAACATCTCGGACTCAAGGCCGGCGTTCTGACCACCAACTGGAGCAAGCTCGGTGGGATTCCGCTTCCAGCTCTGGCGAAGCGAACGGATGGGCGCTATGTCGTGCTTGCGAAGCTCGAATGGGAGAAGGCTCTCATTCAGGATCCTGTTGAGGCGCGCCCGCTCGTGCTCTCGCGCGAGCAGTTCGAATCGGCCTGGAGCGGGCAGCTCTTGCTCTTTACCAAGCGGGCCAACCTGCGTCTCAAAGACCTGAAGTTTGATTTCACCTGGTTCATCCCTGCAATCGTCAAGTATCGCAAGTTTCTTGGCGAAGTGCTGATCGCGTCGTTCTTCTTGCAACTCTTTGCTCTGCTGACGCCGCTCTTCACCCAAGTCGTCATCGACAAGGTGCTCGTCCATAAGGGGTTCACCACACTCTATGTGTTGGCAGTCGGCATGATTGCCTTGGCGCTCTTCGATGCGGTCTTGGGTGGGCTGCGGACGTATCTCTTTTCTCATACGTCGAACCGGATCGATGTCGGGCTCGGCGCGCAGTTGTTCCGCCATGTCCTGGCGCTTCCACTGGCGTACTTCGAGGCGCGCCGGGTGGGGGACACGGTGGCTCGGGTACGTGAACTGGAATATATCCGTCAGTTCTTGACAAGTCATTCGGTAACGGTGGTGCTCGACCTGCTGTTCACGGTGGTATTTCTCGCCGTCATGTGGTTCTACAGCCCCATCCTCACGCTCGTCGTGATGGGCTCGTTGCCGCTCTATGCCTTGTTGTCTGTTGTCATCACGCCGGCAATCCGAGCCAGGCTGCATGAGAAATTCAACCGTGGCGCGGAGAATCAGTCATTCCTGGTGGAGACGATCAGCGGGATTCAGACGGTGAAAGCTCTGGCGGTGGAGCCGCCCTTGTTACGGAAGTGGGAAGAACAGTTGGCAGGCTACGTGCGGGCCAGCTTTCGCGCCATGAGTGTGATGACGGTCGCCGGTCAGACGGCCACCTGCATTCAAAAGGTCACCACCGTGGCCGTGCTGTGGGTGGGGGCCTATCGGGTCATCGACGGGGATCTGACCGTCGGGCAATTGATTGCTTTCACTATGCTCTCGGCACAAGTGACGGGACCGCTGCTGCGGCTTGTGAATCTGTGGCAGGAGTTTCAGCAAGTCAGCATCTCTGTGCAGCGGTTGGGGGATATCCTGAACACGCAGCCGGAGCCTTCCTACAATCCGAATCGGACCACGCTCCCCCAAGTCAACGGACATATCGTGTTCGAGGACGTGACCTTTCGCTATCGCCCAGATGGCTCGGAGGTGTTACGCAAGGTGTCGTTCACCGTGGCGCCTGGCCAGATAATTGGGCTTGTCGGACGGTCCGGGTCCGGCAAGAGTACCATGGCCAAGTTGGTTCAACGGCTTTATGTGCCGGAGCGCGGGCGTATTCTCGTGGACGGTGTGGACCTCGCGCAGGTGGACCCGGCCTGGCTCCGCCGGCAAGTGGGGGTGGTGCTCCAAGAAAACTTTCTCTTCAATTGTTCCGTGCGCGGCAACATTGCGCTGACCGATCCGGGGTTAGCGATGGAGCAGGTGATCCAGGCGGCCAAGCTGGCTGGTGCGCACGAATTCATTCTGGAATTGCAGGAAGGCTACGACACGATGGTGGGCGAGCACGGCTGCTCCCTGTCTGGTGGGCAACGCCAGCGGATTGCGATTGCCCGTGCTTTAGTCGCGAACCCGCGCATTCTCATTTTTGACGAAGCGACCAGCGCCTTAGACTATGAATCCGAAGCCATCATTCAACAAAACATGGCGCACATCAGTCGAGGACGCACGGTCATCATCATCGCCCATCGGCTGAGTACGGTGCGGCCGGCGCATCAGATTTTCGTGGTGGAAAAGGGTGAGATTGTCGAGCAAGGCTCACACGAGGAGTTGCTGCGCGTGAAGGGGTTCTATGCCCGGCTGCAGTCACATCAGGATGGCTCTGCGGCGGTGAAAGGGGAGGGGTATGGGGGTAGCGGGGAATCGGAGGGATAAAGGAGTAGTGGGGTAGAGGAAGGCGTATGGCATTTGGAATTCTCTCACGTCATTGGACAGTCTGGAAGGCGGCCTGGCAGGCCGAGCGCGGCCAAACACTCGGCTCAATCCCGGGCGGGCACTCGACGGAGTTTCTTCCAGCTGTGCTGGAAATTCAACAGGCCCCGCCCTCGCCAATCGGCCGCGCCATCTTATGGACTATTATGGCCGTATTTGCGAGCGGCGTCCTGTGGGCGATGTTGGGATGGATCGATATTGTCGCCACGGCACAAGGCAAGATTATTCCCAGCGGCTACTCCAAGGTGATTCAGCCGTATGAGACGGGTGTGATCACCGCGATCCACGTACAGGACGGGCAGGTCGTCAAGCGGGGAGAGGTCCTGATTGAACTCGATCCGACCCAGAACCGAGCCGACCAGCACCGAGCCTCGAACGAATACCAGGCCGCGAAGGTTGACGCGGTTCGCTTACGTGCGCTGATTGCCGGCCAATCGACGTTCGAAGCCCCTGCCGATGGCGATCCACAACATATACTGCTGCAACGCCAGCTCCTTCGCGATCAACTTGCGGAGTATCAGGCGAGAGTCGCCGCCGCACAACATCTCATCGATCAGCGAATAGCGGCGCTGGACCAAACCAAGGAGAATATTCGCCGGCTCGAGGCGACGGTGCCCATGGAGGCAGAACGTGCCGAGGCCTTCAAGAAACTTTTGGAGCACGATGCCGCGACCAAGCTGGACTTCCTTCAAGCGGAGCAACAACGGATCGACAAAACCCAAGAACTTGCCGGGCAGCGCAAGAGGTTGCATCAAGATCAGTCCGCGCTGTCTGAAGCGGAGACCAACTACCGCGCGCTCGTCTTGGAGTTTCAGCAGACGAAACAGGCGGAACTTTCCACGCTGGAAACAAAGGCCTCGTCTCTGGTTCAGGATGTCACGAAAGCCGGACAGAAGGCAGACCTCCAGCGGTTGACAACCCCCATTGACGGTGTCGTGCAGCAATTGGCGGTTCACACGGTGGGCGGTGTCGTGACACCGGCGCAGGAACTTCTGATCGTTGTCCCACAGGATCATCCTGTCGAAGTGGCCGCCCAGGTTGAAAATCGAGATGTGGGGTTTGTAAAGAACGGGCAGGTCGTCGAGATCAAGGTCGAGACATTTCCCTTCACCCTCTACGGCACGATTCCAGGCACAGTGTTGAGCGTGTCCGACGATGCCGCGCCCATTGAGAAGGTCGGGCTGGTCTATCCCACCCGCGTCAGCATGGATCGGTCCACCATCCAAGTGGAGGGGAAGCAGGTCAATTTGTCACCGGGCATGGCGGTCACCGTCGAGATCAAGACCGGCCAGCGCCGTGTGATCGAATACCTCCTGAGTCCCTTATTGAAATCTGTCAAGGAAAGCCTCAGGGAGCGATGACTAAGATATTGGTATACAAGAGATCTGTCGTTCTTTCTCTTACCGTTCTTGCTACGTTATTCCTGGGATCTCATTACCAAGCTGAGGGCGCCCTTGGAGGAGGGGAGACTAGCCTTGACTCGCCGTCGAGTTCGTTTCAGGCATTGAACCTAACCTTGCGCGGTGCTTTGGCTGCGGCGGTTGACAACAACCCTGATGTGCTCCTCTATAAGGAGCGGATCGAAGCAGCCCGTGGGCAAGTGCAAACGCAATTGGGAGCGATGTTGCCCAACCTCTCCTCTAGCGTCCGGCAAAGCAGACAGACGGTATTTCGAGGCACCTTCGGGCTCAGTCCTGTCGTGAGCGACCCTTTTAGCATTTTCGATGCGCGGGTCAACGCGACACAAAATCTTCTGAGCGTCAGCTTGATTCAGCGCTGGCGTGCCTCACGCGAAATGCTCCAGGTCAGCGAGTCGGAGTCCGAAAGTCGAAAGTTCGACACCATGGCCAGCGTGGCTCTCACCTATATGGAAGGCCTCAAAGCCATGGGCATGGTGAAGATGCATGAGGCCAACCAGCAAATCATGACCGATCTGCTGAGTCTGGTCAAACAGCGCCAGCGGGCAGGCGTCGCGACCGGCCTCGACATCGCCCGGCTCGATGCGCAACTTGCCGGCGAGCGGCAGCAAGCCTCCGTCTCGCAGTATGCCGTCGAGCGCGCCAAACTGAACCTCCTCAATCTGCTGGCGCTCCCGTATGAAACACCGGTGAACTTGACCGATGAATTTCACCCCGATGTGCTCAGCCCACCAGTCGTTCAGGCCGCTGTCGAGGAAGCCTTGACGCAGCGCCCGGAGGTCTCGGCCCAGGTGACGCGCGTGCGGGCCACGGAACTGACCTATTCTTCCATCACCGGCGAACGTTTGCCGTCATTGGTCGCGCAAGGGGACTACGGCCTCATCGGGAACCGTTGGAACAATAGCCTCGACACGTACAACATGGCGCTGTTGCTCCAAGTTCCAATTTTTGATGGAGGACAGCGAGAAGGCCGGATTGCCGAATCCCGCAGTCAATTGCGGCAGGAGGCGCTCCGTCTCCAATCGATCTTGAACCATGTGAAGATGGAAGTGCACGACGCGATGGCCGGCCTGACTGCCGCAAAAGACCAAGTGGGCATCGCGCAGGTCGGAATGCGATCGGCCTCCAAGGAGCTTGAGCTGGCACGCGAGCGCTACGCCGTGATTACGGCCTCAAGCCATTTCGAGCTGACCAATGCGCTGACGGCCGTGGCCAGAGCCCGCGAAAACCTGGTCGAGGCCTTGTTTCAATTGAACGCCGCGCGTGTGAATTTGGCTAGAGCGACCGGCAGTCTGAATACATTGAATTGATAGCACTTTGCAAGCGCAACTCGTCTCATGGTTCAGCCCTCCTCCTCGCTTACGCCGTTCTGCTGAGATTTGCTATGGGTATAATTCTTCCTGCGCGCCTTTGGTATCAAGGCAATTGGCAATTGCCTTAAACCTCTCGTGTTTCCGCGTAAGATACACACTCTCATCAACTCCATCATAGAGCACGTGGTAGAGTTTGACGCAGGGTGGTCCGCTATATCGAAAGTAATACGAAGGGTTCTTGCTACGGGTCGATTTATGAATGGTCCTATCGGGCAATCCAAGATTGACTAAATGGCGCACGAGCTGTTCAATGAAATTCTTGGAGCCACTTACATAACTTGCACATGGCTTGTAGGTGTCATTTCCCTCCAAATAAACCGATCCATCACCGTCCCAGCAGCCTCGAATAAAATGTCTGACAAGGGGAGCAGGTACTTCAGGGAAGGTGAGGCTGAGACTCTTTCTTGGAGTGACACCTAGCTGACGGATATCAGCACAGATAGAGGCATTGTCAATCACCAATGTGTGTAGCGCACCGGCCACGCCTCTTTTTCCACTGAATCTAATCAGCGCGTTACTCCCCATCTGGGCTCGAACCTTTTCAAGCAGTTCCGATTCTTTCTGGCCAATACTGAGGCGCCATTGCACTGTATCTGCTTGCCTTTCCAGTGGTGCCCATTCCTGCGCTTCTTGTCGCGCGGCTGCGATTTGAACCGGACTCATTTTCTTTGACAGTTCATCGCGTGCAACGGCGGCTCCTTCATCTCCGCCCTCAGCCGCGAGGGTGTACCACTTAAGGGCTTGAATACCATGTCCGTACATTGCGGCAAGATAGAACTGGGCCGTAGCGTCCCCACAGTTTGCAAGTTCTACTTGCTCGCGAAGACGCAGCTTTCCAATCTTGGCTGACTTGCTCTGTCCTTTAGGACGAGTTGAAGCATGAAGACATCCATCGGTATAGATGACGCCCAAGACCCATGCCATTGCAGGGGTCCACGTCTTAAAGAAGGACTCATTGACATGCCGTTTTTCATGATTGATTGTTGTGCCAGGGGAGTAAATTTCAGAACTGTAAGAAATCTTTCCCTGCTGTAAGGCAAGAGTCCTTGCTTCGCTCATTGTCCTGCGGACAATTTTATATTTCCCCATGAGCTTGTGGATGTTTTGACGAGTGCAGTTGAATTCGCGTGCTATGTCTGCGAGTGACAGGCCGGATTGGTACTTCTGCTCCAGATCATCTTCAGCTATGGGAACTGCTCGAAGCCTTCTTCCCTGCGTGATGTGTGATTTGTACCGCTTCTCTGCAGTAGCGTCGTAACAGGATGCACAGAGTCCTCTAGCTTTGTGCTTATGTTCCTCGGTGCCACAGGACTTACATCTATCGTGGTCTTTGGCCCAGCTCATCACTGCCTCAGTTCAGTGGTACGAGACAAGACATTGCAAAGGGAAGCGGCGCAAAGGACGAAGCACGAAGAGCATAGAGGCCTCGCAGAGAGGCTCATTGTAAGAAGGGAACGAGCAAATCGCAAGGCGGGCGTAGGGAAATGAAGGTGTTTCTCAGTACTGACATAGCATGGGCCTCTCCGGCCAATAAGATACTTGAAATCTCGGTATTGCAGTAGTCCTCGTCGGGATTGCAGTTTCCAATACACGCCGGTCCGTTGAAATCTTCGAGCCACGAGGGTAGTGTGGTGGGGGATGCCTATGGCTGGATTGCCACGTGAGTTAACATAATCGTTCTTATCAGACGTAAAACTTTTTCATTTATGTCCATCGAACTGCTAGGTCGTATTCAACAGGAACTGTCGATTACCGGCAGCGCGATCTACGAAACCATCCTTGCGCTTGCCGAACGTGCCAACCGCAAGGTCCAGGTCCTCCGTTTGCACAACCAGGCGTCGAGTTTGTTGAGCCAGATCGAACAGGCTCAGGGCGAACTCGGACGTCAGATTGCCGCGCTCTGTGCCAAGCGCCCACCATTCAGCCATGAGTCAACCCTGCCGTCTGATCAATTGGAACGCTTCCTCGGTCAGGCTGGCGACCGCGTTCAGCAGCTTAAACGGACGCTGCTCAGCGTCGACAACAATATCCGCGAGCTCAAGCTGGAAACGATCCACCACGAACTCCTGACCCTGCAGCAGGACCTGAGTCTTCGCGCAGCGGCCATCGAACGGTTCACTGTCGTCCAGGGATCACCGGTCATTGGGAGGACACTCGTTGATGTGGCGTTGCCTACGTCGGTTCGTCTTGTCACGGTCCTTCGTGGGCCATTTCTGGTGCCGCCCGACGATGCCCTCGTGCTCCGCGTCGGCGATACCCTGGTCATGATCGGGCTGCAGGCAGATCTCGCGCAGGTTGCCTCAGAGTTCACCCAAGCTCGGAACGCCAAGCCGGCATAAATCAATTCCGCGAGCTACCTGGATCGCCCGAAAGCGCGTTCCTCGTGAAGCGTGAAGTGGAAGATATCTGTTGATCTGATGATCTGTCGATCTGTTGAATGTTCGGAATTCGTCAGATCAACAGGTTAACAGATTCCGGAATTGCTTCACGAACTAGGCATCTCCGCTTTCCATGTTGTACAATCCCGTAAGGGGGTACAGGATGATGCGCATGCTACAAGTCCTCATCTGCCTTGTGTTCTTGGCCTGGCTCGATATCCACTCGGCCGCCGCCGCTGAGCCCGCCGCACCAAAATCCAGCGACTCATCGGCCCTCCACCTGCTGGAAGAGATTCAAACTGTCATCACCGATCTGGCCGAATCGGCAAAACCCTCTGTCGTAAATCTCATCCCCCTGTCAGGACCAGGACGAGGGCGTGAACTGCCTCAAGAGCGGGCTCCCAATGCCACAGGATCAGGGTCCGGCGTCATCATCGATCCTGACGGACACATCATCACGAACAACCATGTCATCGGTGACGCGACGGAAATTGAGGTCCGTTTTTCCGATAAGTCCAAGCTGATTGCGCAGGTCGTCGGTAAGGATCTGGATACAGACTTAGCCGTTCTCAAGGTGACCGCCGACCATCCCCTCCCGAGCGCGAGATTCGGGGATTCGTCGGCCGTGCGCGTCGGCCAATGGGTGCTCGCCGTGGGGAATCCTTTCGGACTCGATCGGACGGTCACGCTCGGCGTAGTCAGCGGGATCGGCCGGGAGAACATCAATCTCTCGCGCTACGAAAATTTCATTCAGACGGACGCATCGATCAATCCCGGCAACTCGGGCGGCCCGCTCTTCAACCTGCGCGGCGAAATCATCGGCATCAATACCGCCATCATTAACTTCGCCCAAGGGATCGGTTTCGCGATTCCCTCCAACATGGCCAAGCAAGTGATTCAGCAATTGCTGGCTCAGGGACGGGTGACACGAGGCTGGCTGGGCGTCGGTATCCAGCCGCTCACGGTGGAGTTGGCACGCAAGTTCGGCGTCAACGAAGGCGAAGGGGTGCTGGTCAACGAAGTCTTTGAGAAGGACCCGGCTGCGGCAGCCGGCATCAAACCCGGCGACATCGTGACCCGTATCGACGGCACCGTGATCGACACACCGAACCGGCTTTCTCGAGTTGTGGCAGGATTACTCCCGGGCTCGACGACAAAAGTTGAGATCGTCCGCGATCAGCAACGCCTGGTGTTGGACGTCGCTCTCATTGAACGTCGGGACCAGGCCGTGATCACCTCGCTCCCCCAGGCACGCGCTGAAGTCAAGCTAGGCCTCGATGTGCAAGACCTGACGCCGGGCCTCGCCGATAAATTCAAGCTGCGGGAAAGCCGGGGCGTGCTCATCAGCAAAGTGGAACCCGGAAGCCTCGCCCAATCGGAAGGCCTTCACGAGGGCGATCTCATCAAGGAAGTGAACCGTGTCGATGTGGGATCGGTCGGAGAATTCAGCAGCGCGCTCTCCAAGGTTCGACGAGGCGAAACCGTTCTGCTCCGCGTGCTGAGAGAAAGCCGCGCCTTCTATGTAGTGCTCAAATCGACCGATCCCTAACAAGCCCGGTTTGTCTGGTTTGACTGGTTTGTTTTGTTTATCTGGTTCATCTGGTTGATCCGGTTAGTCTGGTTCAACCAAATAAACAAGACTAACCAAACAAACCAAATAAACTAGACAAACCAGCTAATGCGCCGCCGCGTGAGTCTCCACCTTGTGCGCTTCAATGATTCGTACCACAAGCTCACGCGGCACTTCGTCGTACCGCGTGAATTCCATCGCATAACTGCCACGTCCTGCTGTGAGCGAGTTCAGCGCCGTGGCATACGTGAGCAGCTCCGCCATCGGAACAAGGGCCGTGATCTGCTCCATCTGGTTTTTCGCCTCCACGTGGAGAATCCGCCCTCGGCGCGCATTCAAGTCCCCGATCACACCTCCGATGTGATCCGCCGGCGCGTCAACCTCCACCGTCATAATCGGCTCTAACAAGACGGCATGGGCCGCCTCCAATGCGTTCTTGAACCCCATCGACGCGGCGATCTTAAACGCCATCTCAGATGAATCGACCGTATGATACGACCCATCGTACACAGCAACCCGGCAATCGACGATAGGAAACCCCGCCAGGCTCCCGTGGTGCATGGCTTCGACCACCCCCTTCTCCACTGCTGGAATAAAGTTGCGTGGAATGGCCCCGCCGACCACCTTGTTTTCAAACTTGAATCCCTCCCCGCGCGGCAGAGGCGCGAGCTCCAGCCAGCAATCACCGTACTGGCCATGCCCGCCGGTTTGCTTCTTATATTTCCCCTGCGCCTGTGCCGTGGTGCGAATGGTTTCGCGGTACGGAATCTTCGGCATACGAAGCACCACTTCCGCACCGTATTTGCGGCGTAATTTTTCGAGCGCAAGATCGATGTGCAACTGGCCCATCCCGCTTAAAACTATTTCCTTCGTGTCGGCATGCCGCGAAAATTCGAGCGTCGGATCTTCTTCTATCAACTTATGCAGCCCGAGACTGATTTTCTCGATATCGGCGTTAGACTTCGGCTCGATCGCAAAGGACAGCACAGGCCGCGGAAGTACCGTCTTCGGATAACAGATGGGAGCATGTTCGTCACAGAGCGTGTCGCCGGTTTGCGTATCTTTGAGTTTTCCAATGGCCACGATCTCCCCTGCGCCGGCCAAAGACACGGCCGTATGTTTCTTTCCCAACAATGTATAGAGATGCCCGCTTTTCTCTTTGCTGCCCCGAGAACTGTTGAAGACCGTCGAGTCTGCGTGAAGGACCCCCGACAAGACCCGCAGATAAGACAGTCGTCCGACAAACGGGTCTATCAGCGTCTTGAAGACGACTCCGGAAAATGGGTCTTCTTGAACGGCGCGGCGACTCACGGCCTCGCCTGTACCCGGATGCAGGCCTTCCAACGGGGTTCTCGACGCCCGGTCCATCGGCGATGGCAGGAAATCGACAATCGCATTGAGGAGCGGAACGATCCCGATATTCTTGATAGCTGAACCGCTGTAGAGCGGGACAATCGTGCCGGCCTGGACGCCAAGGCGAAGTTCATTGATGAGGTCCTCCTGTGTCAGCTCACCCGCGGTAAGATACTGTTCCAATAATCGGTCATCACGCTCGGCTACCCCCTCCTGAACGCGCTTCCGTGCGTCCCCCCCCACCGCCCGCTCATTCTCGGGTATCGGCATCTGCTGAAATGTGGAGACCTCCGTGCGCGAAGTGATGACGCTCTGTCGAAGGAGATCCAGCACCCCCTCAAGCTGGGTGCCACTGCCATAGGGCAACGACATCGGCAATGGCATGATCCCAAGATCGCGTTGACACATCGCGATAATCCCATCAAGGGAGGTCGCGTCTTTATCCAATTCGTTGAGGAACAGAAGACAGGGCAAGCCGAACGAGGTGACGCGAGTCCAGACTCTGACCAGTTCGCTCCGGATCCCCGACGAGGCACCCACCACCAGGATCACGGCATCCACCGCCCGCAATGCCATGACCGTCTCCCCGAGCAGGCTCAGCGCGCCGGGGGGATCAACGAGATTGATGGTCGTGTGATTCCAGGAACAACGGAGGAGACTGGTACTGACGGAACTGCGCCGGTGCAACTCTTCCGGCTCGAAGTCCGAGACGGTCGTGCCTTGTGCGATCGACCCGAGGTGGGGAACAGCGCCGGCGGCAAAGAGCATGGCTTCAGCCAGCGAGGTCTTCCCGGCACCGGCACTGGAGATCATGGCTACATTTCTGAGTGACTCCCTCTGTAGCTCGCTCATGGGCCCTCCTCTAGCAGGTTGTTGAAAAAGTCCGCCAGCGCCACGTTACGTGGCGCGTGACGCGCGAGACATGCGCGAAAGGCGCGACGTGGATCGGATTGGATTCCCACCTCGTCTCGTCCGTCTCGCTCGCCCCGCCTGTCTCGCTCGCTTCGACTCCCCTTTCGCTCATGCGTCGGCACCATGGTGTGTCAGCCAACCTTGATCGGCAAAACTGACATAGCGTCCATCGCCGATGACGAGATGGTCAAGGACCCGAATGCCCAGTACCTCCCCTGCCGACACCAATCGCGCCGTCAGGACACGATCTTCCTGGCTCGGCGTAGGATCACCACTGGGATGGTTGTGCAGGAAGATCACTGCCGCCGCGGATTCTTTTACCGCGAGGGTGAAGACTTCGCGTGGATGGACAATGCTGAGCGTCAAGCTGCCTTCCGATACGGTCGCGTCACGCATGATGGCATGCTTGGCGTCCAGTAAAATAACTTTAAAGACTTCGTGACGCAGGTCACGCAAGGTTGGATGGTAATGGGTAAAGAGGTCACGACTGGATGTGATTTTGGTTCCCTTGGTCAGCGGACCAGCAAGGGCACGCTTCCCCAATTCAAGGGCCGCCTTCAGTTGGGCCGCTTTGGCTTCCCCCACACCTGGGATAGCGCAGAGTTCTTCGATCCCGCATTGTGCAAGTCCGGCCACATCCCCGAGTCGATCCAGGATATCCATCCCGACTTGGACCGCGGAAGACCCGTGACGACCAACTCGAAGGAGAATGGCCAGGAGTTGGGCATTGGTGAGCGTCTGTGGGCCCTGAGTCAGCAGTCGTTCGCGCGGCCGTTCTGTTTCAGGCCATTGCGCGATGCCTTGCCCTCCTTTCTTGCTGGCCATTCATCCTCCCCGCACAAAAAAATGACACTCTGAACGTTTTTGTACTAGCGATAGACCCCTCGGTAGCCCCTTCCTAACAAATACGTACCCCCTAAACTGTTGAAATTACGTACAGCGATAAATTGGTGCAGTAATTGCTTTGGAACGCCTCAGCAGTTCATAGCAACCCTGGGAGGATTCAATGGAATGTCCGAAGTGTAAAGGCCTCATGATGCTCGAGCGGTTCTCCGACTTCTTCTTAATTTTCTACGCTTGGAAATGCATCAACTGCGGCGCGATCATCGATCGCACCATTTCAAATAATCGGCGGAAGAGCTTGGCCGCTCGCAAGCCCCAGGCAGTGGCGACTCCCTAGCATAATTGCGGTTCGTGTTTATACGAGTCGGCCGTTTTGATCGCCACGGATGGTCGACATTCCCGCACTGATGCCCCGTCTCTCGTGCCTTACGCCGCCAGATCACCGAAAGGCATTATAGCCACAGACTCCAAGGTCGTCAAAATACTTCCATTGCTCTCGCTCCAACCTTCCTCGCTCCCACGCCATCGCCATTTCGCTACTGTTACATCTCGCTTCGACAGCACTCATCTTGACCCCTTCAAAAACGCTATGTTAGAGTCAGTCACTCCTGAAAGGTCTCTCACCGTAAATCTATGCGTGTTATTGCCGGATCCCACCGAGGTCGCCGCTTAAGTGGGCTACAAGGGACCGCGCTTCGTCCCACATCCGACAAGGTTCGCGAGGCCCTTTTTTCAATTCTCGGGACTCAGGTGTCAGGAGGCCGCTTTCTTGATTTGTATGCAGGTACAGGAGCCGTCGGGATCGAAGCGCTGAGCCGCGGAGCCTCAGCCGTCACCTTTGTCGAGTCAGACCCCAAGGCCGTGCAGCTGTTACGGAAAAATCTACGGACCTGTCAGCTGCTCGACCGCGCTCAGGTTCGTATAGGACAGACCGCCGCCTTCCTCGATCAGAAAGACTGGTGGGGTGGCCCCTACGACGTACTTTTTGCAGATCCGCCATATGCCGCTCTGGATGAGTTAGAAATCATGATCCATGCCTGGAGGCCTGGGCTGTTGTCGGAGCGTGCCACCGTGATTATCGAACAAGACTCACGCACCGAATTGCCTGCATCGATCGACCATGCAGCGCTTGTGCGCCGATACGTGTATGGCGATACGGCACTCTATCTGTACGGTGTGTCCACCTCAGAATCGACCGCATCATGAAAATTGGCATCTATCCAGGAACCTTTGATCCCATTACCCACGGACACACCGACATCATCACCCGAAGCTTGCGCGTGTTTGATAAAGTGGTCGTCGCCCTCGCGCCGAATCCAGCCAAGCATCCGCTCTTCAGCCTGACCGAACGGCTGGAGATGATCCGGATCGTGATGAAGGAGATGAAACAGGTCGAAGTGACCCACTTCGACGGCTTACTCGTGGACTATGTTCAGCGATACGGTGCCCATGCGATCATCCGTGGCCTACGGGCGATCTCGGACTTCGAGCATGAATTTCAGATGGCCCTCATCAATCGTAAGATTGCCAAACAAGTTGAGACCGTGTTCCTGATGACCAGCGAAGAATATTCCTATTTATCGTCAACCATCATTAAAGACGTGGCCGCCCACGGCGGCGCGCTCACGGAATTTCTGCACCCCGAGGTTGCGCGCCAACTGCAGGAACGGATCAGGAGTTTGAAAACATGAAGCTTGCTGCACGAGCGGGGCGAATTGCCCCCTCCCCCACCTTGGCCATGGCCGCAACCGCAAAGGCGATGGCAGCACGCGGAATCGATGTCGCCGATTTCTCGTCGGGAGAACCGGACTTCGATACACCCGAACCAGTCAAAGCCGCCGCAGAAGCCGCAATTCGTGCGGGGTTCACAAAATACACGCCCTCATCCGGCATCGATGAACTGCGCCAAGCGATTATCGACAAGCTGCAGGCAGAGCAAGGGCTCCGGTACGAGAAGTCTCAAGTGCTGGTCTCGTGCGGCGCCAAACATTCGCTCTACAACCTTGCCGAAGCGCTCCTTGAGGCGGGTGACGAAGTCATTATTCCCGTTCCCTATTGGGTCTCCTATGCCGACCAAACCCTGCTGAACGACGCCACGCCTATTTTCTTGCCGACCCGTGAAGAGGATGGGTACGCCGTTGATGCCCATGAATTGGAACGGCGCATCACCCCACGCACCAAGGCGATTATCGTCAATAGCCCCGGCAATCCCACGGGAGCGGCCTACAATCGAGTGACGCTCGAACGCCTTGCTGAGCTGGCTCTCCGTCGGGATTTCCTTCTGATTTCAGACGAGATTTATGAAAAAATCCTCTACGACGGGGCGACACACACGAGCATTGCCTCGTTAGGACCGGAAGTCGCAGCCCGTACTGTCGTGATCAACGGTGTCTCCAAAGCCTATGCGATGACCGGCTGGCGGATCGGCTATGCGGCCGGCCCCAAAGACCTCTTGACCGCCATGGGGAACATTCAAAGCCAGAGTACGTCCAACCCCTGTTCCATTTCGCAAAAGGCTGCCGTCGTGGCCTTGCGCGAAGGTGGTGCGTTCATAGAAAAGATGGTGACAGAGTTCGATCGGCGGCGGCGTGTCATGGTCAAGCGCCTGAATGCGATGCCCGGCGTTCGCTGCCGAATGCCCACCGGAGCATTTTATGCCTTCCCGAATGTGAGTGGGCTGCTCGGAAGGCAGAGCCCAAGCGGAACAATCGCAACTCCGACCGACCTTGCGAACTACCTGTTGCAGGAATTCAAGGTCGCCGTGGTTCCCGGGGAGCCGTTTGGGAGCACCCAGCATATTCGACTGTCGTATGCGACCAGCATGGAGACGATCACCCGAGGAATGGATCGTCTCGATGCAGCATTCAAGCAGCTCACTTAGCAGGATGCTGAAAAAGTCCTCCAGCGTAAGAAGACCGTTATTTGGTTTGTCTGGTCTGTCTGGTTTGTCTGGTTTATTGGTTGAACGAAACTAACCAGATGAACCAAATCAACCAGATAAACAAAACAAACCAGATCAACCAGACAGACCGGGCTCGTCCTAACAGGCTGCGGAAAATTAATTGTCGACCTCTGTTTGCCCCCACAGGTCAATTGTCTATAATGATGTAGGAACGGCCTGCAGGATGCTCAAAAAGGCCGTTCAGCAAGGCCGCAGCGAGTGAAGGGCCGAGGCGTACCCCTGGGGTACGTTGAGGGTCTGAACGATGCGAGAACGATGCTGACGGACTTTTTCAGCATCCTGCCAGTAGGAGGAAACGAATCGTGCCAATCTACGAATACCAGTGTGAAGACTGCTCTGAAAAGTTTGAGATCAAACAAAGTATGAAGGACGACCCCCTCACCACCTGCCCGCGATGCGGGAAACACGTAGAACGACTTATTTCATCGCCCGCCATCATGTTTAAAGGCAGCGGGTGGTACGTGACGGACTACTCTGAGAAAATGAAGCCTTCCCCCGGCAGTGAGCAACCAATAGCTAAGACTGAGGAAAAGAAAGAGACAGCGCCAAGCACGTCCGACCAGACAACGTCCACGGCTCCCTCTACTCCAGCTTCTCCCCCCTCGTCCGTGCCGGCAAGCCCCCCGTCGAGCACGACCTCAAGCACCTCAAAGACAGCGACGACCACACCGTCGTCTTCCACCACCAAGTAGGCAGCGAAGACGAGGCGCGCTAGTGCGTGCCTGCGGCTTTGGCCGGTGCTTTCTTCTTGGCCGTAGCCTTCTGCCTGACCTTTGCGGATGGCTTGACCGCGCCGGCCTTCGGCGTTGCGACTTTCGCCGACTTCGCCAGCCGTTGCTGTGCTGCCGCCAAGCTATTTTGCAAACTGGTAATCATGGTTGACTTATCGCGATTCGCCCGAGAGAGACTATCCACTTGCGCCTGCAAATCCTCTTTCACCTTCGTAAAGGAGGCGAATTGATTCTGTAGCTGGGTCTTTTCCGCAGTCGCACTCTGCAGCTCGGAGCGGAGTTGTTCTATTTCTGTTTGGAGTGCCGGAGGCCAGTAATCGCACCCGGACAGACCCATCGAGACGATTGTTATGGCGGCCACCGCAACGAGGTTACGCACCATCACTGTTCGAGCCATCGGCATTCTCCTTTCAGTGTGAAGCCCCACGGCTTTAGAGCCGTGGTCCCTTTGGTGTCTTCGGCGGAACCCGCCGAAGCATGTCCTCCTTCGCCAAGGCTTCGGAGGACACCCGCTGCGCATTTCTCCACGTCTTCATCCACCCTCCGTAGCAGACTACTGCGGAGGACGGGCAGCCGTGGAGGAATGCGTAGGCGGGTGAACGATACAATCGACTTCACCGACTATCTGCGTCGAGATGCAGGCCATGAGCGGCCAACTGTGCCGCAATGGCACCACGTTCGATCGATCCATCGCGAATAATTCGGATCGGGCCCCGAACGTCGATGACGGTGGACGGTCGCCCGCCGGGGGTCGGTCCAGCATCAATGATCAGATCGAGCGCGTCTCCAAGGCTGTGCTGGACCTCTTCGACCGTCCTGGGCGGTGGTAGGCCTTCACGATTCGCACTGGTGCCGGTCACCGGCCCGACTCGACGCAAGAGATCAACCAGCGGCTGCCAGGCACTGAAACGGATGCCGACAGAGCCACTCCCCGCAGTCACCGCATCGGAGAGTCCAACCGCTGCGGGAAAGACGATTGTGAGAGGCCCGGGCCAGAAGGCGTTCATGAGTACGGTGGCCGCAGGAGGGATGCTTCGAACGAACGGCCCCAACTGAGACCCGTCTCCGATCAGCACGAGAA
>JBGPVY010000179.1:0-6503 GCA_041491905.1 Nitrospiraceae bacterium
CGGCCGCTGGCCGTGCTTCGGCACGAGTAAAGGATGCACCCAGACCGGTTGTCTCCTTGCTCGCGCAACGCGCGGCCACAGAAGGATGGAGAGGGAGCGGCCAGGTGCCCTTCTTGCTCGCAGAACGCGCACGGTGAAACTGTGCTCGTTCGATGCGCGCAGTAAAGGGCAGCCTCGGCCACTCCCTTAACGAGAGGTGAAGAGGATCGAAAGGCCCTCACCCGGGCTGATGGCACGTCTCGACGTGCCAGTGGGTGGGCGGGTGAAAAAGTCGCGCGCAGTGGAAGACAGCCGGCCTGGGTGCTGAGGGGAATGACGAGGAGTGAAGCTCCTAACAGGGACAGCTCGCTTTCAGGCTGGTCCGCTGCCTCAGCAGTCTATCGGTATCTATCCAGGTAGGTGCTCAAAGCGCGGCTATCTCGCTCTCGGACCGTGACGGCGATGCGCAATTGTTCGAGATATTGATCGAGCGTTTTCCCGCCGAGGTCGATCTCGCGCGTTGTGAAAAAGTCCCGCACGTCTCGTTCGAGTTCAGGTGTAGCGAGGCTGACGATTCCACCGCACATGCGGCGCAGCCCTTGTTTGGGGAACATTTGGTCCATCTTTTCCCAGTTCGTTTTCACAAAAGCCCAGGCCAATTCTCTGCCATAGACATTGCCCAGGATGGCGCTGACGAGAAACGGCGCGTCTTGTGTGCGAATTTCTCCGCTGATGGTGCGGGCAAGTGTGCGTTCGAGCAAGGCTTTGGGCTGGAATGCCGCGAGCGAGAAGAGATAGCGCCGTTCTTCTTGCGGTGTGGCGGCGGTATGGAACTGTTCCTTAAATTCGTCGTACCTGGTTGCGTCGCCCATATGCGCGAGGATCGCGACGAGTGAGGGCACGACATTGGGGTCAACGGCTGTCGCGTTGTTACGGTAAGCCCGGTACAGCTCGGCTGCACGTCGCTGAATGGCCGGATCATTGCCGAGTTTACCCTGTGCGCCGATCAGTTCACCCCGCAGTTGTTTCGTCAGCTCGCTCTCGCCGCTTCGGGGGACCCAACCCAAGTCTGCAACGGCCGGACCGATCCGATCTCGTACAAACGCTTCGAGTGACGGCCGATTCTCTACGGTGATGATCCGGTTCAGGAAGGAGAAGGAGTCGAGTAGCACAGCCCAGACATTCTTGTCCCGCTCCGAAGTGAAACGGGCTGTCAGGTCAAGATAGTCGGTGAGGGGCATGTGGCCGGCGATGGAAGTGGCCCAGGCGTCGTCGACGAGGTTGAACCGCTCGGTGACGGCGAGTCGATCAATGCCGCGGTTCAGGAGCCGATCGAGCAGATCTGGTGCATAGGACACCCGATAGAATCCATGGCCTCCCTCGTTGATCAGTACTGACTCCCAATCGTGGGGGAGAGGGACTGTCGTGTCCTTCTCCGTCAGCAACATGCGCGAGGTGCTGGTCTTGCCTCCGGCGGCAACTCGCATCTGAAGTGGAATCTGCCATCGCTGGTCTTGTGATCGGCCGGACTGCTCGTCGCTCAGGTAGCTGAACCGTTGTTGGGTGATTGTAAGTTCGGATGACGGACTGACAGTGACGGTCACGAGCGGGAACCCTGGTTGGAAAATCCATCCGTTCATGAGTTCAGGCACCGGCTGCTTGGCGATCTTCCCCAGCGAAACCCAGAGATCGTTCGTGTCGGCGTTCCCATAGGCATGCGTATGCAAGTAGTCGCGGACCCCGTCGCGGAAGACTGTTGGACCGATGTGCTGTTCCAGCATGCGCAGCACCGATGCGCCCTTTTCATAGGTCAGGACGTCGAACATCGCGTCGGCGTCCTTGGGGGCTTGCACCGGGTATTCGATCGGTCTGGTACTGTGCAGTCCGTCTACAGAAAAGGCCGCGGCGCGCGAGATACCGAAACTGTCCCATCGTTTCCATTCCGGTTTCCAGGCGTCGACGGCCAGCATTTCCATGAAGGTGGCGAAGGCTTCGTTCAGCCAGAGCCCATTCCACCAGGACATGGTTACCAAATCGCCGAACCACATGTGCGCGTTTTCATGCGCGACCACATCGGCCACGCGTTCCAGTTCGCCATGCGTGGCGCTCTGCTGATCGATCAGCAAAGCCGTTTCACGGTACGTAATGGCGCCCAGGTTCTCCATGGCGCCGGAGGCAAAGTCAGGAATGGCGAGCAAGTCTAGCTTGTCTCCGGGGTATGGGATCCCGTAGTAGCTCTCAAAAAAGGAGAGTGATGCCGCCGCAATGTCTTGGCCAAATCGAGCGAGATGCCCTTTCCTAGGGATGGCCCACAGGCGAAGCGGGGTCTGGCCGATCATCACGGGTTCGGTCGGCTCGATCCGGCCTACGATGAACGCGACCAGGTAGGTGGACATCTTAATCGTATCGGCAAAACGGACCATTTTCTTCCCGCCAGCAAGTGTTTCGGATGCGATTGTGGTGTTGGAGACTGCGGTTAACGTTGGATCGATGACCATCGTCGCGGCAAAGACGGCTTTGAAGTCCGGTTCATCCCAGCAGGGGAAAGCCCGGCGGGCGTCGGTGGCTTCGAACTGTGTTGCGGCCATGCTGTGAGTCACACCATGTTCGTTTTTGTAAGTACTGCGATAGAAACCGCGGAGCTTATCGTTGAGCGTCCCTCGGAATGCCATCGTCAGCTTCCAGGTGCCCGGCGAAAGAGGCGTGGTGAATGTGAGTTGGCAACGCTCGAGTGCTGTGTCCAACGTAATGGTGGCCTGTCTTGCTGGGCCTGAATCTCCCTCAATCTGCGCCGAGGTGATGTCGAGTTCAATGGCGTTGAGGACGATGTCAGACGTTTGCCGATGGACCGTGAGAGTGATGGTTTCCTGTCCAGAAAAGCTTGAGGCAGGCAGGTCCGGCTCCAATCGTAGTTCATAGCGAATCGGGACCACATGTCTTGAAAGCCGATATGGATCGAGCGTGCCTGGAGAGGAGATCTGGTTCATATTCTCGCCTTTCGGTCGTTTGGTAGCTGCTTGCACGCAGGAACTGTTGAAACACGAGCTGAAGACCGATGTAAGGGGAATGGTAAGGAGGAATCGGACATGCTTAATGAGGGCCTGTAGAGTCTGTCGCCTGCTGATCGGCTCAGTCATGTTCTCGCCGCAGGGTGCGACTCAACTCCGTTGGGTGTGCCTACGATGAGCAAATCTGTTCGTCCGACAAAGAGGCCGGTCTCGACGACTCCGGGAATCAGGTGCAAGGCGATCTCGAGTTCTCGCGGGTAATCGATCCGTGGGAGATGGACATCCAGAATCATATGGCCTGATTCCGTGTGAAACGGCGATCCGTTCCGTTCCCTGAGCACCACACGACTCTGCGTGAGGGCCCCAATTTCTCGTGCCGTACTTCCCCAGCCGAAGGGGACCACCTCGATTGGGAGCGGGAATGATCCCCCCAGAACGGGGACTCGTTTGGTATGGTCGACCAAGACGATGAACTGCTTGGCCGAGGCCGCGACAATCTTTTCCTTCAGGAGCGCGCCGCCCCCGCCCTTGATGAGATTGAAGTCTGGATCGACCTGATCTGCCCCGTCGATCGCGACATCGATCACCCAGGCATTATCGGCATCGATGAGGATGATTCCTTGTTGCCTGGCGAGGGTGGCCGTTTCCTTCGACGTGGGCACTCCGCGAAGTCTCATGCCCGCGCGGACTTTCTCCCCCAATGCGATGACCATATGCTTGGCCGTTGAGCCGGTCCCGAGGCCAACGACCATCCCATCGCGGACGAATTCGACGGCTGTTAACGCCGCGGCTTTCTTCAGGCTGTCGAGCTCCTGGTTGCTCATCATGATGCGGGGGTATGGGAGAGGGCTGCGGCGACGGATGCGGCACCGAGTAAGGCGGTCTGCTGATTCATGACCACTTTGACAGGGATCGAACTCATCAAGCGTGTATAGCGACCTTTGTTGGTGAAGGCTTTCATGAATGTTCCGTCTTTCAGTTTGGCCAGCAACTTCGGTGCGATGCCGCCGCCCAGATACACGCCGTTGAGTGTCATCGCCTTCAGGGCAAGATTGCCGGCTTCGGCTCCATAGATGGAGGCAAACAGATCGAGCGCCTGCTTGGCGATGTCCGCCTGTCCCTTGAGTCCCGCTTCTGCAATCACCGCCGCTGGGTCGCCGGCTTTGATTTGTTCCGAGAGCCACGTCGGTTCATTCTTCTTGCTGTCGCGGACATAGTCATAAATGGCATGCAGACCGGGGCCTGACAACACACGTTCGTAACTCACGTGCAAGTAGTTACTGCGCAGATGGCGTAGCAGTTCAATTTCGTTGTCATTGTTCGGTGCAAAGTCCGCATGACCCCCTTCCGATGGCATGGGCTGATAGCGCGAGCCGATCCAGAAGAGGATGGATTCGCCCAGTCCGGTTCCTGCTGCGATCAGGGCGAGCGCTTGGTTGTGCGGTGGTGGGGTTCCGGCGTTGAGGACTTCGACTTCGTCCGGTCGGAGCAAGAGAATTCCGTGTGCCATGGCTTCGAGATCGTTTAGCAGCTTCACTCTCGGTATGTCGAACTGTTTCGCCAGCGTTGCGCCATCGACCACCCACGGGAGGTTGGTCGTCTGAGAATGGTTCTGAATGACGGGGCCGGCGATGCCGAAACAGGCCGCATCGATCTTCGGCGGTTTTTCCGTTGGCCGCTCCGGTTCTGGCTCGGCGGCGTTCCCCTGCTCGGTTGCGAATTCGTCGATGGGCGACGGAGGCTTCGGTGGGACGAGAAATTCGGTGAGCATGCCCTCGAGCGAGGTGTAATCGGCACTGTGGAATGACTCCAATCGGACGGGATCGACGCGGTCCCTCTTCCAGTCGAACAGGGCCAAGTGAGTTTTCGTGCCCCCGATATCTCCGGCAACAATCATCCTGCCCTCATATGCTCGTCCGCTGCTGATGTATCGGGAGCTCGGCTGCCGCGGCTCGGTCGAGGAACCAGATGAGGCGGCCTTCCTCTGGCTTGACCAACGATGCCGGGAGCTGTCGTTCTTCCTCGGTCTTCGGATCGAGGATAGCTCTCACGACTCCCGCTTTGCCAGTTCCTATAGCCAGAAACAGTATCACACTCGCCCTGTTGATCACAGCTAGAGTCATGGTCAGTCTGTTGGGTGGATCTTTCGGAGATTGGGTTGCCGCAATCACGCGTTGGTGGTCCCGCAGGACCGGCGACCCAGGAAAGAGAGAAGCCGTGTGTCCGTCTTCGCCTAGCCCTAAGAGGATGAGGTCAAGGGATGGCTGGGCCGATGGTGAGGTTTTCGTCGCAAGACGCAACTGCTGTTCATACTCATGGGCCGCCCTCTGTGGGTCACGGGATTCCCCTGCCATACGATAGACCTGCGAGGGCGTAACTTTCAGAGGGGTGAACAAGGTTTTGTCGGCCAAGGCGTAGTTGCTCCGAGGATCATTCGGAGGGACGCAGCGTTCATCGCTGAAAAAAAATGTGGCCCGGGACCAATCGAAGCGATCGGCGAAGGCGGGAGAGGTTAGGGCTCGGTAGAGAGTTTCCGGCGTCTTGCCGCCGGAGAGGGCAATGAAGAATCGACCGTTCGCGCGAACGGACTCTTTGCCCGCTTCCAGTACGAATGCTGCTGCTGCTTCAGCCCCTGCTTGGCCGTCGCTGTGGATGCGGATGTCGGGGACGGCGGGCATCCTACTTCTTGCGGGCGCGCCCGCTCCTGGTGTGCCGCATAGTTGGACGCCGAGCCGGCATGCGAGGCGCGAGGGACTTCGTCAGCGCCTGAATCGTCGCGACCGGGTTCTTCCCCAAGGGCAAGACGATGGTCTGTTGATCGTGAGCTTTGAGCGCCTGTATGTCGCCGGCTGCTTGGGCCTGCGCGAGCGTGCGAAAGGTGAATGGTTGTCCAGGAATGCTGAGATCGGGAATCATCGGATCGACGAGTTGCAAGAATAGTCCGCTCTTCGGACCCCCTTTGTGGAGTTGGCCTGTCGAATGGAGATAGCGCGGACCATAGCCGGCTGTCGTGGTTACATGGTGATGGGAGACGAGCGCTCTTCGCAGCGAGCGAATGGCCTGTTCCATCTTGGAGGATGGTGTCGTATAGGCCAAGATGGCGACGTAGGCGCCGGGTTGACCGTGTCGCTTGATTTGTGCCGCGGCTTGTGCCGCGGTCGCGGTGGTCTGTTTCGGCAACCGGCCGGTGGACTGGATGCTTTCCAGTACGCGGGCGGTGTTGTCTTTGCTTTCTTGAACGTTCGGTTGATCGAACGGGTGAATCCCCAGGAGGTGGCCTGCCACGGCTGTGGCGACTTCCCACCGGAAAAATTCTCCTGCGAGATCGTAACGGTCTTGGAGCGTGAGCGTCAGGATTGGATGGCCCTGTCGCGCGAGCCCGGCGATCTGTCGGTCGAGCTGTCTATTCTGATCTCCCTTCAACCGAAGATAGACAAAGAGCCGGTCCGTGCCATAGGCGGTCGGTGAGACAATCGGTTCATTCGCCACGGGGATGAGGCCGGTTCCTTCCTTGCC
>JBGPVY010000114.1:0-8637 GCA_041491905.1 Nitrospiraceae bacterium
CTTCTGCTGCAATCGCCGATCCGCTGCTACGACGAGCCTTCGGCCAGCGGGCTCGCCCCTCGGACCCTCACCGTACTGCACGAGTACGCATCGGGTCCTCACGGCTCCGCGCGCTGGTCTCGCGACGCGGCTCAGCGATTTCGCGACGAACGGTCATGAATAATGAGGGCTAGGAGGCGAATTGTGCAGCCAGATCCTGCGGGCGAAACACACCCCGCTCAGTAATAATCCCTGCAATCAATTCCGCCGGCGTCACGTCGAAAGCGGGATTGTAGACCGTAACTCCGGCTGGTGCCACGGGATGGCTGCCGTGAATGGTAGTGACTTCTAGTGGATTCCGTTGCTCGATCGGAATGTCCGCTCCTGTTTGTGTCTTCAAATCAATCGTGGAATAGGGCGCGGCTACGTAGAAGGGAATCCCATGGGCTTTCGCCAACACTGCGACTGAGTAGGTACCGATCTTGTTTGCCACGTCCCCGTTTGCTGCGATCCGATCGGCCCCCACGATACAGAGGTGGATTTTCCCCTGCCGCATGAGTGCGCCGGCCATATTGTCCGTGATGAGCGTTACAGGAATTTTGTCCTGCATCAACTCCCAGACCGTGAGCCGTGCGCCTTGCAAGACCGGCCTGGTTTCATCTGCGATGACCTGAACCTTCTTCCCCTGTCCCCAGGCTGCGCGAATGACGCCCAATGCCGTGCCATAGCCGGCTGTCGCCAGCGCACCGGCATTACAATGGGTCAGGACCGTTTGACCGCTCGCAATGAGTCCTGCTCCGTGCTGCCCCATCGCCTTACAGAGGGCGATATCTTCATCGAGAATAGCTTGTGACTCCTTAATTAACGCGGCTTTGATGGACACAATTGGCTGCGTGCGTAGCGAGGCGAGCACGCGTTTCATCCGTTCGATGGCCCAAGACAGGTTGACCGCCGTCGGCCTCGTCGCCGCGATGTGATCGCAGATCATAAGTACCGCCTTGGCGAAGGTCTCGTAGTCGGATGCGACGACGGTCTGGGAACCGAGTGCAACCCCCATCGCCGCAGTCACACCAATCACCGGGGCTCCTCTGACTTTGAGGCTGCGAATTGCGTCGGCGACGGCCTGATAGTCCCGGCAGTCCAGAAACTCGACGGACTCCGGCAACCGGCTTTGGTCGAGCAGCCGTACTGCGCCGTCTTTCCATTCAACGGTGGGAACCATGGAGGAATCTTGTAGCGGGAACTGCGGCTCAGTGCAAGGGGCCGTATTTCTGGGGACCGCTCAACTCTAATCGTGATTCGGTTAACCGCGTGCCAGCCCCTCTCTCATGATCAGTCGTATCACAAGCGGCTACCGGCTATTCACTCGTTTCCCAACTGGAAGGGGCGGCACAAGTTTCTCCTCCCTTTTGGCAAACTCTCGTTCCAACATGGCCCTGATGAAGCCACTGGTCGTGTATCCCTGCTGTTTCAGGTTATCGAGCTGGGTTTTGAGATTGACGGGTAACTGAATCACGATTCGTACAAGATTTGGCATACCCTAACTCCCTCAAAAGTTAGACACACATATACTAAGCCAGCACGAATGACTGCACATGCTATGCCTTGCTAGCAAGTGATGAAAAGTAAACAAAATTAATGTCTTATGCTATTAAACCTTCACTGTTGGTGGAAGAAGAGACGAATTTCGCCTTGCCAAGACGTGAAATGTGCACTCTCTCAGTCTCTTGGACTGACCTGAGAATCAGCGACAGCAGAAGAAGACCGTTATTTGGTTTGTCTGGTCTATCTTGTTTATCTGGTTTTTTGGTTGAACGAAACTAACCAGATGAACCAGACAGACCTGGCTTGCCTAGACGTGCTGCCCAAACGGTAGTCAATGAGGGTCACGCCATTGTTTCCAAATCCGCTCCCAGTTTGCCTGTTCGCAGGCCCACAGGCACGAAGCTCTGTTCGTCGGCTGCCACACCAACTCGCTTGCTCGATGCAGGTGAAGTGCCGCGTCGGAGACTGCTCCGATAAACCACACCCCGCCGTCACGGTCGGTTCGCAACAACGTGCTGCCTTCCGACCCATACGCATCGAGAACGGCAGCGGCCGGGTGCCTGTAGGGATTATGGCGGCCTGCCGAAAATACGGCATACTGGGGACGCAACGATGCCAACCAGTCACGATTCAACGAACTCACCGCCCCGTGATGAGGCACCTTGAGGACCTCGATCGGACCGTGAGACGGTGAGCGCGTCATCCGCGACAAGCCATCTCGCTCGACATCCGCAGCGAAGAGCATCGTATGGTTGCCACAGGTCAGACGCGTCACCACTGAACGATTATTCAACACATGCCCATCCACATGGCTATCGTGGAGCGGCACATCAAGACGTTCGTCGGCTGGTGGGTTGAGTACCACCAGCCGACAGGGGCCGGATGACACGATCTCCTGTCCTTCGCTTGCCACCCCTTCTTGTAGCCCTTGAGAAGTCAATGACTGCTGCAGTCGTCGATAGAACAGTTCTTCGCGGGTTTCTCCCGACCCCCAGTAGTTCTTCACGAGAAAATGTCTGACCACCCAGGCGAGGCCTCCGACATGATCAAGTTGAGGATGCGTGCCAATCACCTGGTCGATGGTGCGAATCCCCCGGTTCCAGAGAAACGGAGCCACCACCCCACGGCCCATGTCGAAGCGCTCATACGTCGCCCCTCCGTCGATCAACACCACCTGCCCATCAGGCAGCTCCACGACCGCGCTATCACCTTGCCCGACGTCCAGAAACGTGACTCGGAAGTGATCCCCATCAAGGAACATCCGTGGGGACCAAGCCCACCACAGCAATACCAATAGTACTCCGGTCCCTGCTGCCAACCGGAACACCACGCTGCCCACTCGCTGCCACAGCAATACGAGACAGCCATAAAACAACAACATGGTGAGAGCCGAAGGGGCCGCGACATGCCATTCCCCTCCCGGTAGCATCGACACCAGACGGATCGCAGCCACAAAGTGTTCGAGGAGCCACTGATTCAGCGAAGCCAGAGGCAGCATAGTTCCCCCAACCAGGATCTGCCAGATTCCGGCACCAAGCCCAATCGGAACCAGCAGAATCCCCACCACGGGAACGGCCACCACATTAGTGAAAAGACCAAGCCAGGGCAATTGATTGAAATAGTACGCAACAAGAGGAATGGTCACCACTGTGACCACCCCGCTCAGGACCACAGAGTCTCTCCCCCATCGAACGCAGGTTCTCAGGAACGAAGGCTCGTTCGGCAGCTCCTCCACTTCAGCTGCGGACGGCCAGGAAAGCCACCCGGCAATGGCGATGACGGACAAAAAGGAGAGCTGAAAGGAGATATCGAACAGCGCCTGAGGATCGTGCAGCAAAATCCCCACCGCGGCGGCAGAGAGGGCATGGAACAGACGGCGCTCCTGCCCGAGCCAGATCGCACTCAGCCCCACAGTCACCATCAGCAACGACCGCATCGTAGCCAGTTCCGCCCCAGCCAGGCAGGCGTAGCCTGCGACAGGAAGGATCGTACAGACAGCGGCAATGCGTGTCGGCGTGATTCTCCGAGACAGTGCAAGAAGCCAATCCGCAGGCAACAGAATCATCGCCCATCTGACGACCGCGAAGATGAGCAGCGCGACAAGGCCCAAGTGGCTCCCTGAAATAGAAAGGAGATGGACCGTTCCGGTCACCATGAACTGATCACGCAGATCTGGATCCAAATACCCTCGATCACCGATGATGATGCCCGCATAGAGCCCCAGTGCAGGCTGGGGAAGGGTTTGCAGTGCGGCGAGACGGATACTGCCCCTCCACCGATCGAATTGATTCCAGATCGCCCACCAGACGTGCGCACGCCCAGACTCAAGAAACTGCACCGCCTCGGCTCCGGTCACCGTGGCAATCGTATCAATCCCTTGCCGCTCAAGATAAACCGCATAGTCGAATCCACCAGGATTCAATGACCCGCTGGGACGGCGCATCACCGCCCGAAAGCCGACCCGATCGCCTTGGAAAAATATTCGCTCCGGTGTGCGCCAGGTCAGACGAACACGTCTGGTCACTCCCGTCGCATCAATTGGATCATCCGACCTGATGATCATGACCAGTCGATCTGGCGCCTGCTGTACTGGTGCCACGATACGACCGGTCACCTCGATCGCCGTATCGGACGAGTGCTCGACCATCGGGTCATGGGCAGCCAGGTTGATAGCCACCACCCAATAGACGACTCCCACTAAGAGGGCTCCGTAGAGCCAACTCGCCTGGCGGACGGAGAACCGATTGAGTCGTTCGAGGACGAAGGTACCGAGCGCAGTGAGGAGGAGTAGGAACGAGATGGACAGGGGGAAATAGGGAATCTGTGATCCGACGAGGAGCCCGGCGATAAAGGCAACGGTGAGGGACGGCAGCATGAGCCTCCCTCAATGGGGGGCGACAACCCTAACCCAGATGAGTTTTGACGACATCGACAAGATGATTGGCCACTTCGCGAATCGTATCATCGCACTCACCCTCGACCATCACCCGCAAGAGCGGTTCGGTCCCGGAGTATCGCACCAACACGCGTCCGCTGCCGTTGAGACGCTCTTCACTTTCATGGATCGCGCGTTGCAGTTCTGGGACTGTGTCGAGGTTCGGTTTCTTTGTCACGTTCACGTTGAGTAATACTTGTGGCACCGCCGTCATGGCTTGGGCCAACTCGGACAAGGGCTTCTCCTTGCGCTTCATCAGCGACAAGACTTGCAATGCCGAAATCAAACCATCCCCGGTCGTATTATGATCCAGGAAAATGAAATGACCAGACTGCTCCCCTCCGAAGTTATAACCCTCGGCCGACATCCGCTCGAGCAGATATCTGTCACCGACGGCAGTCCGCGCGAGGGCGATACCCGCTTTCGTCATGGCAAGCTCCAATCCAAAGTTGCTCATGACAGTCCCCACCACTGTCTGCTTAGCCAATCGCCCCTGGCGATGGAGATCGAGCGCCAACATTGCCATAATATGATCGCCGTCCACGACGCGTCCCTGTTCGCAGACGAAGATGGCGCGATCGGCGTCCCCGTCCAGCGCCACTCCGAGATGGGCCCCCTGCTCGCGAACCGCCTTCTGCAGCAGTTCGGGGTGGACCGCGCCACAGCCGGCATTGATATTCATGCCGTCCGGCTTATTGCCGATCACTTCGACCTTCGCCCCGAGTTCGCGCAATACCGTTGGCGCGACTTTATAGGCTGCGCCGTTGGCACAATCGACCACCACGTTGAGTCCCTGGAAGTCCAGTTCCTTCGGGAGAGACCGTTTGACGAACTCGATATACCGCCCCTCGGCATCGTCGATCCGAAAGGCTTTCCCGATGGCATCAGCCGTCGGCCGTAAATGGGCAATCTCGTTCGAGACGATGAGGCTCTCAATGCGAGCTTCCATCTCATCGGGCAGCTTGAAACCATCGTTGGAAAAAAACTTGATGCCGTTATCCTGGTAGGGATTGTGCGAGGCCGAGATCATCACCCCCGCATCGGCACGGAGGCTCCTCGTCAAGAATGCAATCGCCGGCGTCGGCAGCGGACCGACCAGCAACACATCAACACCCATCGAACAAATCCCGGAGGTCAACGCCGATTCCAACATATAGCCGGAGATGCGGGTGTCCTTGCCGATCACGATCTGATGGCGTCCAGCTCGGCGCATAAACAAATGTGCAGCAGCTCGCCCCAGCTGCATCGCCATTTCGCTGGTCATTGGATCGAGATTGGCAACCCCTCGGACCCCATCGGTACCGAACAATTTACGCATGTTGTGCTTTCATGGAATCGGTCGTCTGTCGATTAATCGCCGCTGTTACCTGAACCACATCTTTCATGGCCCTCACGTCGTGGACACGAAGGATTCCAGCCCCACGATCCACTGCCATCGCCACCGCCGCCGCCGTACCCCACTGACGTTCCTGAAGCGGACGATCCATGAGCTGCCCAAGGAACGCCTTCTGTGAGACACCGACCAGCAATGGACACTCAAACTGCACGAAACGGCGCAATTGGGCTAACAGCGTAAGGTTATGAGCCAGCAGCTTACCAAATCCGATACCTGGATCAAGAATAATTTGTCTTCGTACAATGCCATGTGCCATCGCGAAACGGATTCGTTCCTCGAAAAAATCGGAGATCTCGCCGACCACATCGTCGTAGTGGGGGGCCTGCTGCATTGTACGCGGCGTACCGTACATATGCATCAGGACGATCCCGGCTCTCGTTCGGGCGACCACATCGACCATGGCGGGGTCGCCTCGTAAAGCCGTGACATCGTTCACCAGAACCGCCCCTGCATCGAGGGCCGCACGTGCAACAGCAGCCTTTGAGGTATCGATGGAGATAGGAACGGTAACAGCTTTTGCAACTGCGGTCACAACGGGAATTGCACGACGACGCTCTTCTGCCTCATTCACGACATCGGCACCGGGGCGCGTCGACTCTGCGCCGACATCCAACAGATCCGCCCCTTCTTCTACCAACTGAACGGCATGGGCCACGGCGGCTTCTGCATCCAAATAGCGGCCACCGTCGAAGAACGAATCCGGCGTCACGTTCACGACGCCCATAAGTAACGGTCGGTCGGGGAATTCGATCAGCCGATCTTTCGCCTGTCGTGTCAATGTGTTCAGTTCTAACACCAAACCACGGGCCTCCGTATAAGGAATCCGGCACGCGACGAACCGTCATGAATAATGCTGGCTACGGCCGCCACCTATCGTGGCCGTACAGGGTACAGGTCACAACACACCACTCGCGAGAAGGACTCCCTTCCCACCAATCGTTTTTCAGATGTACTACCCGGGACTCCAATGCCCTGAAATGGTGTCCCGGGATCAGCGATGCGGAATTTAGGCAGGAACCGCTTGGGATGTGGACTGCATGAGAATGTTATCGATATCGGACCCGTCGAGCACTTCTTTCTCCAAAAGTGCTTCCGCCAAACGCTTCAGACTGGCCATGTTTTCTGTGAGCAGGCGCTTTGCCCGCTCATAGTTTTCCGTCACAAGCCGCTTGACTTCCTGGTCGATCTCCATGGCTATTGATTCGCTGAAGTCGCGCTGGCTCCCAAGCTCTCGCCCAAGAAAAACCTGTTCGTTTTGTTTGCCGAACGTCAGGGGGCCCATCTTTTCGCTCATGCCCCATTCACAGACCATCTTCCTCGCGAGATCCGTCGCGCGTTCGAGATCGTTTCCCGCTCCGGTCGTCATCTCCTTCAAGACCAACTCTTCTGCCACACGACCTCCCATGAGGATGGCAAGCTGGTTGAGCAAGTACACCTTCGAATAGCCGTGCCGGTCATCGACGGGGAGCTGCATCGTCACGCCCAAGGCACGACCCCGAGGAATAATGGTTACTTTGTGTACGGGGTCCGTTCCAGGAATCAGCTTGGCAATCAGCGCGTGCCCGGCTTCATGATAGGCTGTCGTCCGTTTCTCCTCGTCGCTCAAGATCAAACTTTTCCGTTCAGCCCCCATCAGCACTTTGTCTTTGGCCATCTCGAAGTCGACGACTTCCACTTCTTTCTTGTTGAGTCGCGCGGCCCAGAGTGCCGCTTCGTTGACCAAGTTTTCCAGGTCGGCCCCTGAAAATCCCGGCGTGCCGCGCGCGATTTTTTCCAGCTCCACGTTCGTCGCGATCGGAACTTTCTTCGTGTGCACCTTAAGAATTTCAGTACGGCCCCGCAAGTCCGGTCGATTGACCACGACTTGCCGATCAAAACGCCCCGGTCTGAGTAAGGCAGGGTCGAGGACATCCGGCCGGTTGGTCGCAGCGACCAAAATCACACCTTCTGTCGTATCAAATCCATCCATCTCGACGAGCAATTGATTGAGCGTCTGCTCACGTTCGTCATGACCTCCGCCTAACCCTGCTCCGCGAAGCCGACCAACGGCATCGATTTCGTCGATAAAGATAATGCAGGGAGCATGTTTTTTCCCCTGCTCGAAGAGATCGCGAACACGGGACGCTCCGACGCCGACAAACATTTCCACGAAATCCGATCCGCTGATGCTGAAAAACGGCACACTGGCTTCACCGGCAATGGCCTTCGCCAGCAGCGTCTTCCCTGTACCGGGAGGACCGACGATCAAGACACCCTTGGGAATGCGGCCGCCGAGTTTTTGGAACTTGCGCGGATCCTTGAGAAACTCGATGATCTCGAGCACTTCGTCCTTGGCCTCATCGACGCCTGCAACGTCGGAGAACATCACCTTCTTCCGCTCCTCCGTCAGCAGACGAGCGCGGCTCTTCCCGAATGACAGAGCCTTATTGCCCCCCATCTGCATTTGCCGCATCAAGAAGAACCACAATCCCAGGAACAGTACAAACGGCCCCCAGGTCACAAGAAACGTAATGTACCAAGGGCTTTCATCCGGTGGCTTCGCCTCAATCTGCACGCCCCGATCCCGCAAGACCTGCACCAATTCAGGATATTCCACCGAGTAGGTTCGGATACGGGTCTTGTCTTTCAGGACGGCGCTGATGTGGCTGGCTTTGATGATGACCCGCTCGACCTCTCCCTTGTCGAGTTTGGTCATGAACTCACTAAAAATCACATCTTCTTCAGGCTCATGGTGCGGCACGCTGAACAGGTTGAACAGCAAAATCATGAAGAGGCCGACTAC
>JBGPVY010000026.1:0-18267 GCA_041491905.1 Nitrospiraceae bacterium
AACGGTGCACAGGCCAACTGCTGATCCTTTACTGTGATGCCATAGCGACGCATGGCCTTTTCAAACACCTTGAGATAGTCGCTCGCAACCTGATGGCCGAACCCACGCGAGCCGCAATGTACCATCACGACGATCTGCTCGTGGCCGGTGATACCAAGCGCCGCTGCCGTGACCAGATCGAAAATCCGCTCGTTCGAGACCACCTGGACTTCGAGGTAGTGATTGCCCGATCCCAAGGTCCCCAGCTGGTTGATGCCACGTTGGATCGCGTGGTCGGTCACGATCGACGGATCGGCTCCCTCGATACAGCCCCCTTCTTCCATACGGACGAGATCCCGATGCCACCCGTATCCCCGCTCCACACACCACCTGGCCCCATGGGTCATCACGCGACGAAATTCCTCCCCCGAGAGCCGAACGAATCCGCTCGCTCCGACGCCGGCCGGCACTTTCCGAAAGAGTTCGGTCATGAGCTTCTCTAGATATGGCTGCACGTCCGCCAGCGTCAAATCTGTTCGAATCAGCCGCATGCCGCAGTTGATGTCGTATCCCACGCCGCCAGGTGAGATGACACCGTGCTCGACGTCGAACGCCGCGACACCTCCGATCGGAAATCCATAGCCCCAATGCCCATCCGGCATACAGAGCGCATACCGGCGAATGCCAGGCAGACAGGCGACATTGGTTACCTGATCGAAGACCCCGGAGTCCATGGCCTGAAGAATCTCCCTGGTTGCATAAATCCTGGCCGGCACTAGCATGCCGGGTTTTTCAGACAGAGGGATTTCCCAAATCTCGTCTGTAATCCGATTGACCGTCATGTCAGTGTTGAGATTCATATCAAGTGGTCATGACCAACCCGGCGAGCCTTGCGGGACGAGCGAGACAAGCGCGACGTGTTCGAGACAGCTGCCTTACCTCACACTTTCTCGCTCATCGCGCCTTTCTCGCTTTCAGGCAGTTTCAGACGTCGAGCACCACGCGTACCTTCCAGCAACTGCCTGCCTGCTTGAGCTCGTATAGATGTTTCGTGACCCCTTTCACATCGGCGTGGAGTTCTTGCGCCTGCTGATCCACCGGCGCGCCGATCAGATGTGCTCGCAACAGCCAGACGTCCCCTTCCCGCGTCAGGGTGAGCGGCGCCTCTCGGAAGACCACCCCTGCGGCGTCTTTCCAGTAGACCACCTCCGATAACCAATCGAACAACAGCATCGACGGGTCCGCATCGCTCCGTTCAATCACACGCTCCCATCCTCCAGACACCGTGGCAGGGTTCGCCATGCTCTCAAGGAGGGCCTGCGTCGCGCCTCGACACACCTCTTCGACCGACTCGCCTTCAGCTTCGAAGGCGATATCGGCCAGGGCAATCTCTTCAAGAAAACGAAAGGTCCAGGCCATGGGCGTCAGCCTGGCGGCATGGCACGTCGCGCTCTCCGGATGAGGGCCTGGAGGTGGCTGAGCCCGGGGAGCGCATGTCCGAAGGGATTGGGGATTTTTCCTTTACGCAACATCTTGATGCCCAGGGGCAGGATACGCAAGAGGCCACGCGGCTTGAATCCCACCACTTTCAGCGGCATGATCGCTTCGTTTAACCGCCCTTGCTGTTCGATCAGATCGGTAAAGCCGAGGATGTGGCGCGCGCCGCCGGTCGCTGTCAACTCGCGTTCGAGCGAGGCCCGCCGCAACCGGACGATCGCCTCCATGGGTTTGACATCTTTCGGACAGACCTCCACGCAGAAGTTGCAGCGTGTGCAGTCCCAAATCCCATGCTCGCCTTGAAGCGCCGAGAGCCTGGCGCGTGTCGCCGAAGGGGACTCGCGTGGGTCGGAGAGGAAACGATCGGCCTTTGCCAAAGCTGCAGGGCCGGCAAACCCCTTCGAGACTTCATACACGGTACAAGCCGCGACGCAGGCGCCGCACATGATGCAGGCATCCACATTGTGAAACTGCGAATCCTTCGGAAGGATCGTCAGCTGCGCCGTCGGCCCATAGCGTTGCAGCGGCTCGCGCGACGCGGTAAGCCACGGATGCACATCCAGAACTTTATTCCAAAAAGACGCCATATCCACGACCAAGTCCTTGATCACCGGCAAGTTGCGGAGCGGCGCGACCCTGATGTGCCCGTGCCGTTCAAGTTCTTTGCGGAGCGACGTGCGGCAGGCCAGCTTCTCGCTGCCGTTGATCGTCATCGCACAGGAGCCACAAATCGCAGAGCGGCAGGAATAGCGGAGTGCCAGACTCCCGTCGCACTCCTGCTTGATGCGAATGAGGGCATCGAGGACGGTCATCCCACGTCCGACATCGAGCCGGATCTCTTGAGGTTGGGGTGTGGAATCGACTTCGGGATTGAATCGTTGAATCGTGAAGGTCAGGCGCATAGAAGACGTGAAACGTAACACGTCAAGCGTAACACACGGGGAGACTTCTTACCCCTTACGCCTGCCTAACGCCTTACGTCCTGTTCAGTCCAACTCGAACGTCTTGGGAGAGATCGTCAGATTGCGGCACCCGTCTTTCGTGACGAGCACCATGTCCTCGATGCGGACGGCACCGAGACCGGGATAGTAGAGGCCGGGCTCGACGGTAACGACGTGGCCTTCTTGGAGCAGTGATCCGGTGCGGCTGATGCGCGGCATTTCATGTATGTCGAGTCCGACCCCGTGGCCGGTGCCGTGAAAGTAGCCCTGCATGCGCCCGTTCACCAAGCCTGTCTTGTACCCGGCTTTTTCAAACCGAGCGCAGATACCTTGATGAATCCTCTTCCCGTCCGCCCCGTCTTTGACTTTCGTGATGGCCTCTTCCTGTGCATCCAGGACTGTCTGGTAAAGTCGCTTCAGCTCGGGACTCGAGGTCCCACGTACAACGGTCCTGGACATGTCGGCGAAATACCGGTTGGTGGCCGAACGAGGAAACACGTCGAAGATAATGCTGCGGTGAGCCGGCAACGGCCCACTGCCTTCGTTGTGTGGATCGCAGGCCTGCTCTCCCCCGGCAACGATGGTATGCTGGGCGACACAGTTGCACTCCATCAATTTCACATTGATCAGCTTCTTCACTCGCTCCGACGTCAGCGGTATCCCATCGAACCACAGACGATCCTTATTGATCGAGGCCTGACGCAGCATGTCGTGGGCAGCCGCGACCGCCTGTTCGGTCGCGCGCTGGACTGCTTCGATATAGCGGACTTCTTCAGCGGTCTTCACCACACGGTGTTCGTAGAACGGGTCACGCTTCGGTTGCAGCTGATACCCCAAGGACTGGAACTTGATAGCATGGCCAAAGGCAAAGTTCGCCGGGACTAGGATCTGCGTGATGCCGGCTTCCCGCAGAAGGATATGGACGACCTCGACCGTGCCTGGCTCGGCGATGCCTTGCGTCTTGGCTCGCCCTTCGACCTCCGAATACGAGAGCACCCGATCGACGGACGATTGGCTCTTCGCCCGATCCATTTCGAGATCGCTCATCACCAGAATCCGCTCCCCTTTAATTTCCAAATAGATAAAGGGGTCCGGCGCAATAAACTTTGTGGCGTAATACAGATTGGCGTCAGTCTCGCTGGCAGCGATAAAGACCGTGGCACGTTGAGAGTGAGGAGTAGATGACGCCATAGTGAATGCCGGTCGGAATCTAGCACGGGGAGGGAGGTCGGTCAAGGCGCGGATGGAACCGGTTCAGGCGCGGGTATGGTGTCCTTGTCGGCACCTTTCTCCTCATCAGGCGTCATCAGATCAATGGGCAGCATGACCGTGTTCTTCAAGATGTCGAAGGCAAGTTGCGCCAGGCCCGTCACGCCGGTGGCGAACGACTTCATCGGCAGATACGTCACCTCCGGATCCTCGATTGACCCTTTGACGGAGAACAGCGCAGTGGCAACGCCTTTGCGATCACCGGCAAAGATCCGTCCGAAGAGTGGAATCGTTTTCAGGAATTGCGAATACGACCCGAACGGGCTGACGGCCCAGACCATGTCGATTTGATCCGTCGGCAGATCATAGTTGCCGGCAGCGGTAATCTTGACGATCGGGCTATCGATGATCAGGTTCTCGGTCTCAAAGAGCCCGTTCCGCATGACAACCTTTGCCGAAATCTTGTTATAGGGCAACCCTTCTTTCTCCAAATCCACTTTCCCTTGGAGCACGGCCGGGAGATTCAAAATGCTGATGATTTTCCAGACCGCCCGTTCCTCCGATTTGAAGATGCGTCCGTTTTCAAGCAGGACCTCCACCTTGCCGTTCAACGTGGGATATAGCCCGTGCGGGTTCTTCCCATGGCCGCGGATCGTCCCCGTCACTCGGGCTTCACCTGTGATTCCGCCTCCTTTTCCCCCCTTCGCCAGCTTCAACAGATCTTCCACCAACAGGCCCGTCGCCCGAACCGAGATCTCAGCGTCGGCTGGCTCCTTGCGCGGCAGTTGCACCACGATACGGCCGGCGACTTCTCCATTGGTCGATTGGCCGGACACACGATCGAGATCGAGCACGCCGTCTTGAATCATAATGCGGGCGGAGAGGCTCCCAAATTTGAGATGCTTGTAATGGCCGCGCGCCATCGACGCGGTTGCCTGGACCTTGCTGGTGGCTGCTAGGGTTTCTAGAAATTCTCGAATCGGCGACCGTTGGCTTTTCGGGATGAGGAGGTCAAGATCCATCTGATTGGACTCGATCTTGGCGGTAATCGTGGGTTTCGCCGCCCAGTTACGGATCGTCCCTTCCAGCGCGACATCGCTGTCGAGCAGGCGAAACGACAACCGCTTGATCTCTGCGCCGTTCTTCACGAAGTGGACCCGCACATACAGATCCTGGATGGGTCCCTCGGCCCCCTTGGCGTTCATCAGACCGTTGGTCAACGCGAGCCACCCGGTGGTCCTCCAGGTTTTCCAATCGAGACCCTTACCCTTCATGTCGAGCGACAATTCGATATTCCCCGCCTCAAACCCTCCCTTGGCAATCCATTCCGGCACGCGGGACAATAACAGCGTGCCGGTCGAAAGCGCCGCATCGATAAAGAATCGTTCGCCCAGTTGAATCTTGCCCTTGACCGTCAGTCGGATCGGTGGCACGCTCAGTTCGAGCCGATCGAGCAAGACACCGGAGGCCTGTGGAATCATGCCCTCGAATTCCACCGTCGCCTGGGCACCGATCGGTTTTTCGACCAGACCGGGAAGCGTCACTGTCGATTCAGTCAGAACGACCTCACCCCGTATGTGCGGCGACAGGGTCGGCCCTGTCAACACCACCGCGCCGTTGATCAACCCATCGATCATCCCGGCTGGAATAGCTTTCGAGGGCAGCAATTTGGCCATATGGTCCGCATCGCCATTGACTCGAATCAGGAAATCCTGAAAGGTGCTGCCACTGCCCCCCGTGATGCCCCCACTGATCTGCAAAGCCAGATCGCCCAAATGTCCCGTCACCTGATCGAACAGAGTCCCGCCATCCGACAGCACGAACCGGCCCTGCAGCGCCGTCACTCGCTCGGGCAACGACGGATGGGTCAGACTGACACGCTGCACGGTAATCTCTCCCCCGGCAAAGGTGACGCCGCCCGGCTGATCGAGCGGGCCGACCATACGAAACGTGGGAGCGGCATTGCCTTCGACCTCACGCGAAGCGGCCAACATACGCGACAGCTGTTCCGACTTGACGGTCTTCGCGAGAAACTGCAGCAAGTCTGCGGCGGCCATCTCCCCGGTAATGTCCATTTCAAGCCAGGGCCCCGCATCCAAAAATGAGACGAGCGCCTTGCTCTCATTCATGTGGATCGTGCCATAGAGTCCGCTCAGATTCGACACCCTGAGACGTCCAGCTTCAACCGACACCACCGCAGCCAAATCCTTGGCAGGGACATGCCTGCCTCCGATCAAGGCTTGCCCCTGTCTCACGCGAAATTCCCCCGTTAACGACAGCTGCGGCCCCGCCACCGACGATCCCGTGATGGTTGCCGAGACAACCTCTAACATCCCGTCGATCTCCCGGTCCTGAATGATCGCAGGCAGCCGCGGATGCACCCACTCGGCCGGCACGGTCGTGAAAAACTGGCTTAATTGGATCGGGGGTGCCGCAAAAGTGAACGCAAACGTGGGCTGAGGCGTCAGCAGACCGGAGAGGCTCGCTTGGCCTGTGAGCCTCAGCTGTTCAAGATTCGCGGACAAATCGGACAAGACCACATCATAGCCCGCGACACCAGGCACAGCCCGAACATGACTGTGTACATTGACGGCGCCCTGCAAGTGCTCCGGAACCGGGCGCGGCCCGAAGAAAACCGCTACCTCTCGAAGATTCAGATTGGCAGCTTCGAGTGTGCCATCGAATTGAAGTGTGGCCTGCGAAGCAGAGGAATCGTCGATCGCCAACGTTTGCCGCTGAGCGGTGCTGATCGTTCCGGCTAGGGAGATGGTAGAGAGGCCTTTGCCGCCTGCATGACCGGCAGAGATGTGCAAATCCGCCTGTCCCCGCTCCGCTTTGATGACCAGCGACGCCTCCACCGACTCCAATGTCATTGATCGAGTCCCGTCAGGGCGTGCGCCGTCGATGATGATCAGCTTCCCGTTTATCAACGTCGCTTCACGGATGCGGAAAATCCGGCTGATCGTCTGCACGGCATCCTGATCGGCTGAGCCCCCCTGGACGACCTGATCGAGGAAATTCCAGTGGCCGCTGGGATTGCGCCTAAGCGTTACGGTCGGTTCTTCGATGAGCAACCGTTTCCCCACCACCTGCTTGCGCAACAACGGGAGAAACCGCAAGACCAAATCCAACTTCTTGGCCGATAACAAGACGTCATCGGAATTCCGATCGTGAATCGCGACCTGCGTCAGTTCCAATCGGATGCGAGGGAACAGGACCAGCTTGATGCGATGGACGTCAATCTTGCGTCCGATACTCTGTTCCAGCTGCTGGAGGAAGAAATCTTTGAGATAATCGTCGCCAGTCAAGTAGGGCGAGAAAATGAAAAAGGCTCCACCGCCGACCAGCAGAACGACAATCAGGGCAACAACAACACGGGTTCGGGCCACTCCTGCTCCCTGGATCGATCATCCTCGGTGGGTAAACCGCATCGTTTCTGCGGATGCGTCATCTTACCGAATCACCTGCATGAAATCTACTAAGTCTCTGTCTTGACAGGGAATTCTCCACTTCTCACGTTCACCATTCAGCAGGATGAGGAAATCATCCGCATGCGAACGACGTGCACGACAAGCGGGACTGGCAGGATGCTCAAACTGGTTTGTTTTGTTTATCTGGTTCATCTGGTCTGTCTGGTTCAACCAAACAAACGAGACAAACCAAATAAACCAAATAACGGTCTTTTTACGCTGGCGGACTTTTTCAGCGTCCTGCTAAAGACGCGATAGGGCCAGAGACGGTTTTCGTAAGATCGATCACGAGTTCGTCATTGGTGTTGGCCAACAACGTATCCCAGAGACTGTGCCGTTGTGTTATGGCTGCCTCACCTGGATCGAAGAACAAGGAAAATCCCTTGGCGGCCGTCGGGCGCATGGGATAGAGCCGATCGTAGATCATTCCATAGGTTGGAATGCCGTAGATAATCTGCCAATTCCCCAAAATGAAATGCAGTTCAGAGCCATGGATGTATAATCCACCCGTGGTGATGACTCGCTTGACGGACGTTCGCGGTTGACTGAGGTAAAACGTCACGCGTTCGTCCGGTCGGGCTAGGGCAAAGGCCTCCGCGATCTGCTGAGACATGAGGACGAGTTCCTCAGGACGAAACGCCGGCGTCAGCGGTGCCTCGCCCTGCAGCCATTTCTGTAACCAGATCCGATGTTCTTTGACAGAGATGCCGCCGAGAATACGAGCAACGTCCTCGGTACGCATCGCCTTCGGATGCGCATGCGCGCTGGGAGGCCACTCCGGCAGGACGGCATCATCCACCTCCAGTCGAACATAGTTCACCGGATCTTCGTAGACCGCGCGATAGGGCACAATAGGAATGGCGCAGCCGGACAGGACAAAAACTGCACAAAGAAGTGATGCGTGATGCGTGATGCGTGATCGGTAAATCCATGAAAATAACGTCGTCGTCAACAACTCATCACCCTTCACACATCACCCATCACAGTTTTCATTAGTCCGTAATCGTGACCGTCATCTCGACTCGTTCGAGCGGATTGTCCCGGCCGTCCCGCTTCATGTTCACCACCTTGTCCGCCACGTCCATCCCGCTGACCACTTCACCGAATGCCGTGTACTGCCAATCGAGAAAATTCGCGTCCGCGACGCAGATAAAAAACTGCGAGCCGGCGCTGTCCGGGTCGTTCGAGCGCGCCATGGAGAGCACTCCGCGCTTGTGTGGCTTGCTGTTGAACTCGGCCTTGACCTTGTGCCCCGGGCCCCCCATGCCGTGCGACGCACGGTCAGGATTCTTGCTGTTGGGATCGCCGCCCTGGATCATGAAACCGGGAATGACCCGATGAAACGTCGTGCCGTTATAGAAGCCTTCTTGGGCCAACTTCATGAAGTTCTTCACATGCCCAGGCGCCACATCATGAAATAATCGCACCACAATCTCGCCCAGCTGCGTCCCCTTGCTGCTGACGGAAATAGTGGCTCGTGTTTTCTCTGTAGGCTCTGACATCGTCCTCTACCCTTTCTTGGTTAGCGAAAACGGAAGGGTGCCGGAGACTCACCTCCCACAAGACCCTGATTGATGGGATTCCACGTCTGTCCGTCGTCGTCGCTTCGGAATGCCCCGTCGCTCGTACCTGCATAGAGCACTCCGGCACCGGACTCGATCAAGACTTGGATGGCCATACTCGTCAACCCCTTATTGAGCGGCACCCACTGACGACCCTTGTCGGTCGTTTTGAAAATGCCGTGCCCCGTCGCTACAAAAAGCCCCCGGCTGTTGAACAGAATCCCGCGAATCGAATCGTTCGGGAGCGCCCGACTGATGGGCCGCCAGGTTACGCCCCCATCGGCACTGCGAAAGACACCTCCGTCGAACGTGCCGGCATAGATGCCACCCTCGGGATCGATCGTCAACACTCGAATAAAGTTCTCCGTCATACCTTCTTGATCTTTGAGTCCATTTTGCTGACGCACCCAGCCGGTCGATTGAGCCTTAAATCGCACGATGCCTTTCCCAGAGGTTCCGGCAAACAGCGTCCCGTCGGAGGAGAGGGCTAAGGCATGGACGAGGATGTCGTCGAGACCGGTGGTGACCACCGACCAGCGGTCGGCAGCGGCGAGTCGATAGACTCCGTCACCCGTGCCGGCATACACCCCATCACCCACGGCAAGAAGGGCTTTGATTTCCAGGCGCTTGAGCCCACTATTGATCGCCTGCCAGCTCTTCCCTCGATCGCGCGAACGAAAGACCCCCCCGCGAAAGGTCCCGGCATAGATCGCGCTGTCTTTCCCCGTAGTGAGCGTCAGAATAAACGGATCGCTCACACCCTGGCCCGATTTCGTCCAGGTGGCACCACGATCCTCGCTGCGAAATAGACCAAGACCAAACGAACCGGCATAGACCAGATCGTTCCCGACAGACGTGAGTGCCTGAATGCTCGTGGCCTGCTGACCGAAGGGATCGTATTGAAGCTGGCTCTCCCCATGGCCTGGGGCTTGCTGCGGGGATGGCGGGACCGGCGAGGGTGCCTGAGTGGCAGCCCCCAGTATCCCGCCTACACTCCATATAATACTCAGCGCAAGGACTGGAGGTATCATCCAAGCCCGAATCATCGTCTATCCCCTACCCCGCTACCCCTTCGCCACTTACCAGCTTCTAGCAGACTGCTGAAAAACCATTTCGGCACAGCAGAACTTCGGTGGCCTGCACGGTTAGAACAAAGGAAGCCCCACGTAGGATGCTCAAAAAGACCGTCCAGCAAGGCCGCAGCGAGCGCAGAGGCGAGGCGTACTCTGTTCGGTACGTGGAGCCTCTGAGCGAAGCGAGAACGCCGCTGGCGGACTTTTTCAGCATCCTGCTATCGGACCCGCTGCCCGGCCGGCCCTATCGGTAGATCCGGATCGAGCGGCAAGTTGACTTCGGTCGGGCCTCCCCGCCCAAAGATGCGTGCGCCAAGAATTCCGATCTCATACAACACCATCAAGGGCACGGCCATCAAGAGCATGGTAAAGAGGGTCGCATCGGGCGTGACGATGGCCGACAGGATCAACGCGGCCATGATCGCGTGTTTCCGATACTTCGCTAACACCTGGGCCGAGACCACCCCGACCCGCGCCAGGATGGTGAGTACCAGCGGCAATTCAAACGCACAGCCGAATATCAGGAGAAATTTGACGTTGAAATCGATGTAGGTGCCGACACTCAATTGAGGGGTGATGTCGTGATCCATGCCGAAGCTGACGAAGAAATCGATGACCAGCGGGAGAATCACGAGATTGCAAAAGATCAAACCGAAGGCAAAAAGCGCTCCCGCCAGCGCAAACAGCGGAATACCCCAGCGTTGCTCCTTGGGGAGCAGCGCTGGTTCAATAAACTTCCAACACTGATAGAAGATGACCGGCAGACTCGCCAGGATCGCCGCCAGAAAGGAAACTTTGATCGAGGCGAATAAGGCTTCCGTCGGTCCGTAGAACACCAGCTGGTTGGGAAACGGACGATTCAACCATGCGATCATTTCGCCGGAAAAGGCAAAGGCCACCATCATGGCCACCAGAATCGTGGCCCCGATGATGATTAGACGCTTCTTGACGGTCCGGATATGTGCGGCAAGTGGATTGAGAATCTGTGCCATGACTCAGGTCCCGGTTGCAGGTTGATGCCAGCCCCACAACGATGCTCCTCACTGTGGAGCGGCCTGCAGCTCGTGGTCTCGCCAGACACGAATCAGCTCGGCCATCTTGTCTTTTTTCGCCAACTTCTCTTTGTGCAAATCCTTCATGGTCAGCTCTTCGGCCGGAGTCAGTACGTGGCGTTTCTGCAATTGGATCAATTCAAGGTCCAGACGGTGGTGAGCCTCTTCCAGTTCACGGAATTCTTGACTGGATTGGCGCAGCCGTTCCGCAATCATCGCAATCATACTGTCTGTCAGCATGTCGCACCTCCTGGCTATGAGATTACTGCAGCGGCCTGATACGTCCTCCCTCGTAACCGACTTCGTGTGTCAATCGACCCGTCTCCGACACAATCGGGTCCAGTTCCATCAGCAACGCATCTTCTATGGGATTGGTATAGTATATTGGCCGGGTCGTCACGTCGCGAAACCCAAGACTTCGGTAGAGTGCATGCGCGGCATGGTTCGAAGCCCGCAGTTCGAGCACGGCGCACTTCGCCGCTTGTGCGAGCCCCATCTCCAGGGCCTGTATGACCAAGGCCCTGGCGATACCCTTGTGCCGCATCGACTCGATGACCGCCAGGTTCATCAGCCGTAGTTCCTCGAAGACGACCCAGAAACAGAGATACCCGACAATCGAGACGGAACCAACTTTGCCCTGCGGCATCTGCTTTGCCACTAGAAAATGTGCAAAGGGATTGCCGCTCAGTTCCGCTTCCAACATTTTGCGCGTCCAGGGGGCCGAGAAGCAAGCTTCTTCGATCTGCAGAATGTCCGGCAGAGCCTCGACGGTCGCCGGTTCAATAACCCAGTCGCCCATTACCACTCCCCCTCTAACAGGATAAGGTTAAGGCTGAGGCTGGGATGAATAAAGGCGGATCTTCACTCAACCTTGACCTCAGCCTACCTCAGTCACCGTCGCGCGGCCCGCCAGTGCCTCTACCTCCTGTGACCCGAGCCCGTGCTGACGGAATCCGTGCCGCCGCCACACGCACGTTCACTTTTCTTGCCACCCGTTTCTGACGCAGAGCCACCGGCGACAGGCCTCCGGACTCTTCGTACTTCAGTTCTGCAGCGGTGCGTTGCACATACAGGGGACTGATGCCGATTCCTGCATACTCACCTCGCCGGAGCCGCTCAATCCCTGCCAATCCGATCGAGACGGCCGAGGGTTTCATGACAGGGTCCGGTGCCTCGACGACCGTGGCGGAGGGAGGAATCGATGCACGGATGGCTGACGCTTCGACCGTCCAACCTTCGCCAAATACGAGAGCCGATCCTGTGAGACTACTCCCCAGCACGACAGGCGTACCCACCTGTTCTGACATCACTCGCTCTAACCGATCATCGCTCGTCCAGCGAAACAGCGCCCAGTAGAGTTCCCCACGGCGACTGTTGAGAATGGGACAGAGTAGCGTCGAGGTTTCTCTCAGATTCCAGGCCATACCCTCCAGTGTCGGCACCACCGCCAAGGGGAGTTGACTGATCGTCCGAAACCCGAGGAGCGTTGCCAGGCCGACACGAAGTCCCGTAAAAGACCCGGGACCGATCGACACGACGAGGCCATCCAACTGCTTGAGTGTCAGACCCGTCTCACGAAACAACCGATCGATCGTAGGCAGCAACAGCTTGGCATGCGATCCAGCCGCCTCCTGGTCGTGACGGGCAAGGACGCGCGATTCATCAAGGATCGCCACACTCTGCCACGAGGTTGCCGTCTCAACTGCCAAGATTTTCATCGCTGCTACTCGTTGACAGAAAAACTATGTTGGCACACTCCCGCAGGATGCTCAAACAGTTCGTCCAGCAAGGCCGCAGGCGAGTCGGAACCGTACCCTCTGGGGTACGTTGAGGATTTCGATGAGCTGAGAACGAAGCTGGCGGACTGTTTCAGCATCTTGCTAGAGCTGTGCAAGGTCGGTGGCATTCAGCGGTTGGTTCGGAATCATCTCGTGAAACGTTACCTGCACGCTCCCCTGCCCCTTCCCATCTTCCAATAAAATCTTAAACGGCCTCAGCAGCCGCCCATCGCCGGCGCTTGAGATCGCCTCCGCCTCGCCGATCATACGGAAGTCCTCGTACTGAATGGTCGCTTCCACCGCACCGGACTCCGTGAGTCGATCTTCTCGAACGACAAGCAATGTCTGCCGCTCAAACCACAGCCGCCGGCGCATGAGCTGTGCCCCGTTGGGAGACGGGCCGAAGACCTCCAGCCGGTAGCGGTCCCCCTCTTCCACGAGTGCGACCGTCTCGTCTTTCTTAATCGTGCCGGTCCCCAACAGGCCACCCATCGCCCACACACTCAATTGAAACGGTCGCGCGAGCTTTCCCATCTCGCTCATGTCTGACGGACTGCCGGACAGGACACGGCCCATCGTCGGCAATCGCAACCTGAACTGATCATCTGCCTGCACAAATTCGAAGAGTTCGTTGCCGACCGCGGTGAACCCGCGCAGGCGCATGGCGTTCGGACGACGATAGTACAACGCCCCCTCCATTCGTGACGCGATAGGAATGATCCCTCCCCGCACATTCGCGCTGAAGAGACCTTTCATTGTCTGGATCGCCGCTTCCCGCTGACTCAGCAGAGCCGTCAGCTCCTCCACCGTCGCCTTCTTAAGCTGAACTTCCTCGCGCGGCACAAACAGTGAACAGGCGGATAGTAGGTTAAGAGTCAAAACACTCACGATAATAGTAATGGCGAAAGAACTCCTGGATTTCCTTCTTCTCCCACCACCCATCACAGCGAAAGGGACAGGTGGATGAGCCTCCACTGCGCGCGTCCAACGAGGGCCTTCGGAGGCCGCGCGTTGCGTGAGCACAGAGGCTCGTCCTCCTGTCCCCGTTCTAAGCCAGAACCACATCCAACGCTTCTCCCACCTCCCTAATCCCGATCAATTCGATCCCATCGATGGGCTCCAGCTTGGCCAAGTTCCGTTCCGGCAACAGACAGCGTTTGAATCCCATCTTTGCCGCTTCACGAATCCTCATCTCTGCCTGACTGATTGCGCGCACTTCACCGCCGAGCCCCACTTCACCCAACACCAACAGTCCCGGCTCAATCGGCACCTCGCGCAAACTCGATGTGACCGCCGCCACGATGCCCAAATCGATGGCCGGCTCGTCGATATGCATCCCACCGACGACGTTCACGTAGACGTCTTGTCCGGACAGATGCATACCCAGCCGCTTCTCCATGACCGCGAGCAACAGCGAGACCCGATTCTGCTCCACGCCATTCGCCATTCGCTTCGGCATCGCATAACTCGTGGAAGACACCAATGCTTGTAGTTCCACCAGAATGGGCCGCGATCCTTCGAGACTGGATACCACCACCGATCCCGTCGTGCGCTGGGACCGTTCCGCCAAAAACAACTCGGAGGGGTTGCTCACTTCCTCCAACCCGGAATCTTTCATTTCGAACACGCCGATCTCGTTGGTCGAACCAAAGCGATTCTTCACCGCACGAAGAATACGAAAACTGTGGCCCTTGTCTCCTTCAAAATAGAGCACCGTATCGACGATATGTTCCAACAGTCGTGGTCCGGCGATCGCTCCATCTTTGGTGACATGCCCAATGATGAAGATCGGCACGCTGCTGCGCTTCGCGTACCACATCAATTGGCCGGCCACTTCCTGCACCTGGCTGATGCTGCCCGGCGCGGACGTGATCTGTTCCGTGTAGACCGTTTGGATCGAGTCGATGACCATCGCGGCAGGCTGGATCTCTTGCGCCGCTTTGAGAATTTGTTCGAGGGAGGTTTCCGCCAGGATTAAGAGATTCGGATGCTCGATGCCGAGCCGCTGCCCCCGCATCTTGATTTGCCTTGGAGACTCCTCTCCGGAGACATACAGCACCGGTTCTTCCTTGGAAGATAGGCGCGGCAGCGCCTGCAGCAACAAGGTCGTCTTCCCAATCCCGGGATCCCCGCCAATCAGGATGACCGACCCAGGAATGACTCCGCCACCCAGCACCCGGTCGAATTCGCCGATCTGCGTCAGACGCCGGTCCTCACCGACCACTTCGATGTCGGCAATCGCCGTGGCCTTTGCCTGCGCCATCTTCATCGCAGCAGGCCGCCCCTTGCCGGTCGGCGCCTGCCGTTCCTCTTTCATAGTGTTCCAGCCGCCGCAATCGGGGCAGCGGCCAAGCCATCGTGGCGACTGGTGGCCGCAAGCTTGGCAAGAAAAACTAGTCTTCGCCCGCATTCAGAGGAGCCTCAATTAGATGGAAACCTGAGGGCTATATTAAAGGATTAGGAAGGAGAAATGGAAGGCGCTACTAGCCCCTTATGCCACGGCACACTCCAACGTGCGCGGATTCTCCATGTGTTTCAAGGCATTCAAGATCTCGATCCCGACAATGTTGCCGTCCTTGTCATATCTACTCGCGACTGAAAACTCGTAATGCCAAGTAGCGTGATGCTCCCTCATTTCTGGGAAGACTAACATATCAATCACTCTTGGGAGCAAGTTCGGTGTTGCCATTCTGAGGTTCCTTCATTCAATACGATGCAATCGAGACCTAACGTGCTGCCAACCGTCGCGCCGTAAGGCGCGTCCAGTTGAGCGGCGGGTTAGGCCTAAACTTTGGCAAGTTCTTGCAGGGCCGATGTTATTGAAGCTGCTGCAAAGTCAATAGCGCATGTTTGTATATAAGCACCTACAAGCTCCGGATGAGTTTTTGCGTAGCCTTCACCAAAACTAGTATCTGTCTCTTTTATTGCCGTGGACAAATATTCATTCGCTGTCATTGGAGCCTGCCGCACCAATGTTTCCATACTGGCAGTAATCTTATCCATTTTGTGTTCTCTTTTTAGATGTTCACATTCAACCGCGCCTCTTGCAGGCGTCGCTTACTATGTGCAGTTAGGCGATTGATCGCGGGTTAAGACTGTGACCGCGGATAAATCTGTTCGCATCGCTCAGTCCATTCGTCTTTCCTCTCATTCTGGAAAAAAAGGTGTTCGCCATTTCTATCCACCTCGAAGTTGTACTCGGTGAAAGTTTTCCGGCATCTAATTACCTTTCCACGCCCAGAATAGTAGACATACGTCGTAGACTGGCTAAAAGGCATTACCCCTTCAAGAAAATACACAGGGCCGTGGAAAAGACGATCAATCGGAAGCAGATCGTTGCGGTGTCCATACAAGGACTCTGATTTAGTCCAAGAAATATTCTTAGCCCTTTCGGGTCCGCTACACACTGTTGAATCGTTCTCCCCAATGCATGAATAGCGCGAATCAGTTGCAGGATCGAAGTAATAAGAAAAGATGTCGGGTTTGTGCGAAGGAGGCGTTTTTAGCCTAAGAATATCGACCATGGGGTAGGACGCCTTCACCTTATGGTAAAGCACGTGCATTTCAATGGCTGCGGGAATGCCAGTTTCTATCTCGTGCGCGTAGGCGTGCACCGAGACACCACATAAACACAAAATTTGGAGTAAGCGTCTCATGATGTGGTCTAACGCTGTAGTTCAGCCGCGGGCCGCGCGAAGCGCGGCCCGTCGGCTGGAACTACTTGTTGGGCGGCTTTCGAGAAGTCTACGCACGAATGATCTCTTTCTTCATGTATCGCGAACCTACAAAGCGCCCGATGTAGGGACCAGTCCGAACATGATTCATGAGGCGCCAAAACCATGCTCGGGGAGCCTCATGAATTATCGAATCCGGATAGTTATACGAGTACATGAGGTCCGGGCCTGGCCGGTATGCTTTACGGAACGTGTCTTGCAAATACTCCTGAATACCCCATCGCACATTGTTCATCAGTTCAGCCAGCCACGTTCCGTAGTAGACGAAGTAGTCCTCTTGCAAGTGCTCTCGAAAATCATCAAGAGCAAGAGGCACTTGCTCAAGCTCCACACGATGTCCGTGCCGCGCCAGTATTTCAGCTATGTGCCTCGAGATTCCTGTAAGACGTGAAAGATTATGCTTTGCGTGATTCCCGAGGATGTACAGAAAATCGATACGAGGAACGGTCAGCTCAACATCGAGCTCTAAGGTCGGCAACCACATCTTGAATGTCGTTTCGGTGTTCAGCCAACCCTTCAATGCAGCCGTGGCTTGCTCAAGATCACCCACGCTTCCTCCCGAATCGAAGGACCTGCTCTCGCAAGCGGCCAGCAAAATACTGAGGCACGATCCACGAACTCCTGTGAGAGATTCGTCGCATCCTTCCTTGGCGAAATCGAGCAACCTGATTAGAAAAAGGTGCTGATGCACGCGTGATTTGTACCGCACCTCCGCTTCGCCAGATGAGTCGGTGAGCTTAGGGGCATCGAGGAGGGCGTGGTTGGCGATGTCATTTATCGCTTCTACCGCAATACACAAGCCGATGCTTTCCCTCTCGGCAACGCTATAAGCCATCTAAGCCGCCCAACAATAATTAGACTGATCCGCACAAGATGCGGAGTTCTGGTTTTCTGTCCGTATAACAGGCCTTGGGATTTCTTGCCGAAGGTCTGTTAACCCCTTCGCATTCAAGGGCCTCTTACGTCTTCTACTTTCTTCCCCCCCACCCAGAGCGGAAGGCCTCCCCGTAAGAGGGCGGCCAGGTGGCTCCTCCACTGCGCGTGTCGAACGAGCATTGTTTCATCGTGCGCGTTCCACGAGCAAGGGGAGCTACCTGGCTGCCCTCACATTTTTTTCCGCACGTCCTTCCACTCCTTCGCCACTTTCGCTTTGCGCGGCGTCTCGCCCTTGGCTGGTTCAGGCACCATCACGGCGTCAAGGCGCCGCTGTAGAAACGCTTCGGCAAAGGCCTTCGTGCGCCCCACACCTATTTTGAGCGTCTTCCACCCGGCAGCACGCATTTCATCGAGTTTTGCCCCAAACACCTCTGGATCGGATGGCAGCACGAGAATGTGCCCGACCGGAAACTTCTGATCCTTGAGCCATTGTCTGGCTTGCGCATTCACCTGATCGTTGGAACCTCCCGTCTTATCTTGCGTCACCACATAGAGCAGGTTGTAGTAGAACTGCGTGAGCTTGCCGAGTTCGTTCGCGGCATCAAGCATCGGGCGTCTGCCTCCCGCCTCCTTCCCGGGCCAGGTCAGGGTCGGCCCCTCTTCGACGGTGTCTTCCATGAGCGCCGCCATTTCCACCGCCATGATTGGGCTGCGATGTTCCCACACGGCCAGGTTCGCGCCGGCTTCGGTCACGGCGACTCTCGGAGTGGTTCCGACGCGCACGGTGAAGGGGACCGCCCCTTTGGCCTTCGGGGTATACGACAAGAAGGCCCGCCCGTCGCCACCGGTCATCGCGGTTGCGACGACATTGCCGGCGATGAGAAGCTCGATGGGTTCTCCGCCCAGGCCGGTCTCCGTCAGGAGGCCCTTCCCTGTGAGTGTCGCTTCAATGGTGGCCGGCTGGTTGGGCGAGGTGAGGCTATCGTGAACCGTCAAGGTTCCGGGAATCTTCTCCGCCGCAGAGAGGATTGTGGTCGCAATCCAGAAGAAGAGAACAGTGAAGAGACCGGCTCTGCGGAAGAGAACACTCATAGGC
>JBGPVY010000315.1:0-2944 GCA_041491905.1 Nitrospiraceae bacterium
CGCAGACCGTAATAGAAACATTCCTTGTTGTAACGCTTTTCCCATTCCTTGAGAGTGCTCTGCCCCGCCTTGCTCTTTCGACGAAGCGCCTGTGCCACGTCCTTGTGAAGCCGGCAGCGCGACTCGGAGGCCCGCTGTATCCACATCGGGGGAATGTTCGCTCCGCCTCGCTGGAGAAGCCGATAGCCTTTCAATACGCTTCCGCCCGCACTTTCAAACAACGTTGCCTCCCTTGGCATGGCGTCACCTCCGTGAGTGGTTCCTTGCAAATCAGTATTTAGCCGAATAGAGGATCTCTACTCCGCATGAAAATGGTTCCTGGCACCGTTGAACCCTCTGCCACTTTTCGCTCTTCACCTAGATGATCAAGGGTTCCAGTTCGAGGAGTGAATGGCAAAAATGCCGCTGATTAAAAGTACTGCCGAAAGCCTAGCTCAGAACAGCCAGAACGAGCAATCCCCAACAAAAATTGAGGCATGACTCAACATGGGTGTGAGTTGTGGTGTTGGCACCTTGACTCCGCCAGAATCAAAGCATCGAGCTGGATTGGCCTTCCTCAGGTCCACTCATCAATGGATTAGTCTCAATCTCTTGGTAGGCCAATGTCTCCATGAGGCTTTCTTCGCTACCGAACAAAGAGAAAGCGGTTACATTCATGCGTTGCAACTGTTTCAACACCTTTTCTCTATCACTCACGGGGAGGGTGTACTTTGTTACCGGACCTAGGTCAGAACTCTTATCCGCGAAGTCGATGGTCTCATGGCTGCTATATACATACCTGCCATGGGTTCTTTTCTGACAAATTGAATATTCACATTGTTGTGCATAGTGCCGCTTGTGAGTAACCGCATACGGACCTAATCCGTGGATGGTTGGCGCTTCACCGTTGAAACTTTCCGGGTGCTCGAAGCGCTCGACATAGGAGTAAATAGCGACTTTATCGCTCTTCGGTTTCTCCTGTGAACGAAAAGCAAAGAACGCGGCGACATAGGGCGAACGTGTCCAGTCAAGCAATGGTGAAGGAAATCCGTGATGTCTAAGATAAATCATAAATTCATAGCCCGAAGCAGGAAGTCGTCCGCCCTCGAACTTCTCAGGAATGTCCCAGTTTTTTCCTGTTACGGAGATGACAGCGGGACGAATGTCTCGTAGCGTCTTGAAATAATGCTCTGTATCCACACTTTTCTTGGTGAAGCGCTCTAAGGTTGTTTCTAGCTTCCAGTCAGCATCTGAATGCCCCCTGAATCTAGGAGTGGACCATTGATTGTATTTTTTTTCATCCTTGAGCTTCTGCCACGTAACAAAAATGGATGCAACGTGCTTCTCGAAACTTTCCCAACAGTCAAGGTCTACGGTATTCAAGTGTTAGTACCTCCCCCATCACGCAGTGAGGATAAGACCTGACTGAACATGCGTGTGAGTCGTGGTGGATGGGGTCTATTTGGCACCTTTTAATCAATGTCATATTGTGGCCATCAGCGTAAAGCAATGTCGGGTACAGCCGCGCTACACCCATAGCGTTACGGGTGCGTCACTCGCCAATTTTTGCAGGCTCTTCCCTCTCTCCCCTTGTGCGGGTCAGTGAGGTGATTCCGACTGCGGCCTTCGAACGATATTCTTCCCACCGGTCCTCCCTACCACCTCATCTTTCATCGGGAGCAGCCAGTCTGTCCTTTACTGCGCGCATCGAGCGCTCAACGCTTTTATTGTACGAGTGATCCCTCCAAGCTCGCTCGCTATCTCTTCAGGGATGGGGGCTGATTGATCTTCCACTGCGCGCGTCCAACGAGGGCCTTCCCAGGCCGCGCGTTGCGCGAGCACAGAAGATCATCAGCCTCCATCCCCTCCCCTCATTTCTTAAAGATCAGCCTCGGCTCCGTCATACTCCCCATCGGGACCGCCACCAACTCCCACCCGCTCGCTCCGAACTCGTTCAGCGTGGTTTGCATATTCTGGGTGTCAGGAAGGACCTCGACGATTTTGTACTGGTACCGTTTCGGCTCTTGTGCCTTCGCTGCAAACGGCAGCCCAGTCACAAGCAAAAGCCCCAACGCACACAAACTGACTCCTGCTATCAACCACGCCCCTGAAAAACGTATGTTCTGCATATTTCACCTCGCGTTGCTTTCTATTATGGATGCGCCACTCGCCAGTTATGGCCTGTCCCTAAATCGACCTTTAAGGGCACCGACAATCCCAATTTCTTCCCCGTCACTTCCATCTCTGTCTTCACGAGTTGCTTCGCCTCTTCAAGTTCCTTCTCCGGTACTTCGAAGATCAACTCGTCGTGGACTTGGAGAATCATCTTCGTATGCGGCATCTCGTGATGGAGCGCGTTGTTCACGTTGATCATCGCCACTTTGATGAGATCCGCGGCTGAGCCCTGGATCGGACTGTTCACGGCCATGCGTTCGCCGAATCCGCGCTGTACGGGATCGCTGCTCTGCAACTCGGGAATCGGGCGCCGCCTGCCGAGGATCGTGGTCGTGTAGCCTTTCGTTTTTCCTTCTTCGATATTCCGGTCCATTAATGCGCGCACGGCTGAAAACTTCTCGAAGAACGTCTCGATGTACTTCTTCGCGTCCGCCTGCGACACGCCGATGTTCTGCGAGAGGCCGAACGGACTGATCCCATACACAATTCCGAAGACGACCGTCTTGGCCACGCGTCGCATGTCTCGCGTGATCTGACTGGAGGGCAGACCGAAAATCTCCATGGCCGTCGCCATGTGGATGTCCTCCCCCTTCGCAAACACGGCGAGCAAGCGCGGATCTTGCGATAGGTGCGCGAGAATGCGCGGCTCGATCTGGCTGTAGTCGGCACAGAGCAAGGTGTGGCATGCCGGCGCGATAAACGCTTCTCTGATTCGTAATCCGTACTCGCCCTTCACCGGAATATTTTGCAGATTCGGCTCGGTAGAGGAAAGCCGTCCGGTCGCCGCGAC
>JBGPVY010000035.1:0-16893 GCA_041491905.1 Nitrospiraceae bacterium
CCGTGATCAATGACCGGGGCACCTTCGTGTTTCACCTCATTCCTTCAGGCATCCTCTATCGCGGGACGCTCTGTGTGATCGGGAACGGGGTCGTCGTGGACCCAGCCTCGTTGATCGAGGAGCTGGACCATCTCCAGACGCAAGGCGTGAAGATCGGAAAGAATTTTGTCGTGAGTCAGCGCGCCCATCTCATCCTGCCGTATCACAAGGCCATCGACAAAGCGGCTGAACAGTCTAAGGGCTCGCGCCGAATCGGCACGACGGGGCGGGGGATTGGCCCGTCCTACGCCGATAAGATGTCGCGGATCGGTATCCGAATAGGGGATCTGCTCAATCCGAAGGCGTTTCGAGCCAAACTCGAAGAGAACTTGGTCGAGATCAATTGGTTTCTCGAGCAGCTGTACAAGCTGGAACGTTTCGATGTCGACAAAGTGTTCCGGCAGTATATGGGCTATGCCGATCGGCTGAAGAGCCATATCGTCGATACCGCCATGCTCGTCAATAAGATGATCGAGGGAGGGAAGACCGTGTTGTTCGAAGGGGCGCAAGGGACACACTTGGATGTGGACTTCGGCACCTATCCCTACGTCACATCCTCCAGTTCAACGGCCGGTGGCGCCTCAACGGGAACGGGCGTGGGACCGACGAAGATCGACGCGGTGCTCGGGGTCGCCAAAGCCTACACCACGCGTGTCGGCAGCGGGCCGTTCCCCACGGAATTGACCGATGCGGTGGGAGACGGGCTCCAAGCACGAGGGAAAGAATTCGGATCGACAACGGGACGTGCCCGCCGCTGCGGCTGGTTCGACGGCGTCGTTGTGCGATACGCCACCAAAGTGAACGGACTCGCGTCATTGGCCGTCACGAAACTGGATGTGCTCGACGGCTGCAAGGAACTCAAAGTCTGCACCGGCTATCGGTATCAGGGGAAGCTCTATCGAGACATGCCGGCCGATCTCCAAACGCTGACCGACTGTGAGCCGGTATACAAGACGTTAAAGGGATGGTCCGGCTCTACCACCGGCGCGACCACGTATAAACAGCTTCCCGTGGAAGCCAAGCGCTATCTCCAGTATCTTGAGGATCTCTCCGAGTGTCCCATCGATATGATCTCAACCGGATCGAAGCGCCGTGAAACCATTATTCTTCGCAACCCACTTAAGACCCGTTCCCGTCGTTCGTGAATTGTGAGCGAGACAAGCAAGACGTGCGCGACGGCGCGACTCGCAAAGATGACACTTCCGACCCGTCCCACTTTTCTCGCAAGTCTCGCGCGAATAACAAGATACGCTTCACGGATGTCGAGAACGCCGCTGGTGAACTTTTTCAACAACCTGCTGGTCACAGGCCGAGGGTCGGTGGTAAAATCCGCGCTCTCCGCTCGGTGAGCCGGTAGCTCAGTCGGTAGAGCATCGCCCTTTTAAGGCGAGGGCCCTGGGTTCGAGTCCCAGCCGGCTCACCAGTTTTCATATACTTAGCGCCTACCACCATGGCCGCTGGCCGTTCATCGGCCAAATCATAGACCAAAACATACCCTTTTTCGAGTCGGGCTACTGCGTCACGGAGCCTCGCGTCCCACTCGGGCCCTCCATGGGAATAGTCAGCCGTCATGCCGGGCATTCGGTGGCCGAGCAATGCTTGTCGTAGCTCGTAGTCAACGCCAAGCCGTTGTAAGCGGGTAGTGAAGGTGTGCCGGAGATCGTGGAACCGGAGGTCCTGGATCCCGACCCGTCGCACTGTTTCGAGCCAATACCCTTTAAACGCACGGGCGTTGGTCCAATGCCGAAAGACCCGGCCATCCGTCATAGAGGGGAGGGCCTCAGCCAGTGCGCGCAAGGCGATGCGGTTGAGCGGGACTTCCTTGGGGTTCCCTTTAATTCGACTGGAGGCAGGGGGCAAACAGAGCCAATAGCCGTCCTCGCGTTTCTTGATCCACGAGCGTTCAATGGCGAGGATCTTTCCCTCTCGTAATCCCACGTTCAACGCGACCTGAATAATCCGCCAGAGTTCCTGTCGACAGTCTCGTTTCGACGGGTCCTTCTCCTTGATTGTGCGCAGGGCCTCCAGTTCCTCAGCCTCGGCCACTCGTGTTCGCTTGTCCGCCTCGGGCAAATCCACATGCTTGAGCGGATTGCGGTCGAGTTTTTCATAGCGGACGGCGAGATTGAGGAGCCGGGTGAAGACCTGCCACTCCCGCCGAATGGTCCCTGCAGCAGCCCCTTCCTCCATGCGGGCTTTGACGTAGCGCAACCCGTCCTCAGGAGTCAGTGACGCAAGAGGCCGATGTCCGAATCGGTGTTCACAGCGGGCCCCGAGTTTGGCGCAGCGATGACACGAGAGAATGTGATTCTCCAGGACGCCGGCCGGTCGTGTGCGATCAAGGCGTTTCTTGACTTGGAAGGTTTCCCAAAAAAGGGGGAGGAGATCTCTGACGGTGGGAGCCTGCCGTGACGCCTGGCTCTGCTGCTGAGCGGTCGCCTGGATCTTCTGAATCATGTCGATGGCAAGTTGCTGGATCTCTGCAGGAGCGAGGTTGTAGCCGAGGCAGGGACGATAGCGTTGCCCGTTCCAGCGGTAGTCCAGATCGAAGGCGAGGCCTTGTTGTTTCGTGCGGCGCGTCTTGATGAGAATTTCCATACGGCCTCACCGATACTGAGCGTTGCGATGGTAGATGGGTCGGGAAGAAATGTCCACGACACCCGCGGCCACTTCAGGAACCTGGTGCCGCTTGGTCGTCGCCGGTATCTCCCGAACTGACTCACTCTGACCTTCGAGGCGTCCTTGTTTCAACCAGGTCTCGAGCTCGTCCTGATCGAACAGCAGCGTGCGGCCGCCAGGTCTGCGGTACTTGGGAATGTCGCGCCGCTGGTACAAGCTCGAGCGGGACATCCGGAGGAACTGGGCCGCTTCAGCAAGTGTGAGGGGTTTCATCGAGTCACGCCTTGGGCGCCAATTGGTTCCAGCAGGATCGTCCGACGTACTTCAACTCCAGGGCATCGCGGAGCAATCCCAGGTGCCACCGCTCTATGCATGGCCCATGAAGGTAGATCGTCTGCCCATCGTTGCCGCTCCACATCACCGCCGGATCCTGGACAAACTCGCCGCAGAAAAAGCACCGATGCCCGGCAGCGGAAAGCCCGAAGGGGTTCTCGCTCATCTCGGTCATGCGGTGCGTGATGCTCATCCGTTGATTCGCTCCGGCCAGTGGCCCGTGAGTTGTGCGAGTGGCGCCTCATACCGACCGTTCACCTTGTTCCAGCGAAGTTCGACCATGCCCACCGTGCCGACTTCCCGGAACCGGATCTTCTGGACGTAGAGGCGCACCGGCTGATCGGGTTCGTGCTCATCGCGCCACACGGTCAGGCAGTTGTCCCCTTTATTCTTCCAATGCGCCGAACCGGAAATGTCATACGGCGTTGGTACCGGATAGCTGCCGTCATCCTTGCGATACAATTTCGTCGGATGCGCCACCAACCAGACGTGCACCCCATGATTACGAGCGAATCGGCGAAGCTGGCCCAGCGCGGCGCCGATATACTCGGTCTCTGTTTGACCGCCTGGCCGGATGTGCTCGAACTCATTCCAGGGATCGACAATCAAGCCACGAATCCCGTGCCGGGTGACCAGCTGCTTCGCCGTAGCCAGCAGGCCCGGAATCGTCAGGCTCTCCTCTGGCGCGATGAAGACGAAATGCTCGTGCAACCAGTTGAGAGCCGGGATTACTTCTGCTTGCGGGAGTCGTCTCGTTGGGCCTTCGCGAAACGGCCAGCCCGTGTATTGCTCGATCAGCTTGGCGAGATGGCGTGACACCGGGAGATTTTCAGGGGAGCAGATCCCGAAGCTCCACTCGTGCTCCCGCGCCAGGTTCACGCTCAGCGCGTCGAGCCACTGGCTTTTTCCGTGGCTGGGAATGCCGGTCACAATCGTCAACTCTCCCGGCCGGACGGTGTAATGTTGGTCTACGGATGGCCAGCCGGTGCTCACGCCACCGGGGAGGCCCTCGAGGTACAGTTGCATGACGTCACCAGCGAGATCCGCGACGAGGAACACACCTTCGAGCGGGTACGGCTTCGCAGACTCGATGCAGTCACGCAGGGACGCGGCGCCGTACTGGATCAACACATCGTTCGCATCCTTGCAGCCATCCGGCCACGTCACCCGCCAGCAGCGTTCAGGCCCCAATCGCCGAGCGAGTTCTTCTTCGAGCGTCTTGCCGGGCGGGTCGCTATCTACGGCAAGGACAATCTTCTTGAGCGCGCTCAGTTGCTCGGCGCAGTTCACGAGGTATTCAAATTTGTGGTCTGAGGATTTCGAGCCTGCAGGCGGGGCGCCGTCCGGCACACTTGCCGCGTTGCGAATCCCCGCGGCATCGAGCGCCAGCTTGTCGCATTCGCCCTCCACAATCACCGCCCAGTCTTCCGTGAGATCATCGAGGCCGTAGAGAACCTTTTCCGCGTCTTTCACTTGCCGGAAGTGTTTTCCTTCGAGCGAGCGGTACTTCAAATTCACGACCTCCCCGGTGCGAATGTACGGGAACACGATGCACGAGGCTTCGTCTTCGAGTTGCGGCATGTAGACCGTCTCAAGGCCGATGCAGTGCCGGGATACCACCGCGTCCGGGATACCGCGTTTGGCAAACCAGTCGCGGACCACGGGCGGCACTGCCAATGGTTTCGCGTAGGTCGGCCTCACGATCCGTTTCGGTGGACGCGAGTGCGATTCTTCCCCGGCCTTCAAAGACCCTCGCCAGTCACAGTGATGGCAGCACCAGACGCCTTCGACGGTGTTGACGCTAAGACATCGCGCTCTCGATTTCTTCCGTGTGTGGCTGCATTGCGGGCAGCACGTCTGAACTTCCACGCCCGAGCGTCCGCCAAGATCAATCTTGAAGTCGTCGAAGGTGTTCATAGGGGGAGACGCTCCTTGCTGGCTGACCGTACGCTGTCATAGTTTCCGCGAAGGACCTTGCTGAGATTCTTCGGTCCCAGAAGCCAATCCAGTGTGGCTTGAAACGCCCCCCGTGTTCCGTTCGTGCGGCCGCACAAGAAATCGGAGGCTGCAATCTGTTGAAATAATCCGTCCCACCACGTTGGGTCGGGATGTTCTTTGAGTCGCGTCAGAATGCGGGTTCGAATAGCGTCATCGAGAGCCTTACAGGGTTTCACACTGGGAAGTGCGTTCCACTTCAGCAGAATCTCCTCCGGTTGTAATCCGTTCGAAACCGCCGCTACTCCCTTGGGGGGTAGGGGGGATTCCTGCTCTTGCTCCTGCTCCTGCTCCTGCTCCTGTTTTGGCGAATGCTTTCGACAGGCTTCGGTAAAGGCTTTACCAAAGCATTCATTAAAGCCTTCCAGAAATGATTTAAGAATTTGATATGCCTCAGCTTTCAACGCGCATTCAGGCAGTTCATCCCATACGTCGGCCCATCCTTTCACGACGTTTGGATTCTGCGGGACGTTGTACTTGATCGCGTTCGGCACGTAGACCAAATGGGCCTTCCAATCGGCCTTCACTAAAGGCTTGCGAGAGACTTCCTGAAAGGCTTCGCGAAAGTCTTTCAATGGCCACCCCAGCCGCTCGGCCATTGCGGCCTCACCCGCTGAAAACAGTCCGGGTATATTGGTGGTGAAGGGGCCGGTGAGACAGTATTGAAACAGGCTTTGCCCGTTGGGCGCTGGCTTCGATAGTTTTCTGAATTCTTCGTCACTCCACATCCTAATATCGACCTTCCGATAGCGGCTCATTGCCCCATTCCTTCCCGGTTAAATGTGCTGAAGCCCATGCTCAATCCTGGGACTAATCGAGTCCATGTTCACGACCTCAACGCAGTTCTCAGTTGATCTGCGAAACGAAGAACGTCCTCTCGCCGAAACAGCCGCTGCCCACCTAAAAGGCGGAGAGATCGTAGTCGCCCTGTTCGTGCATGGTGACGAATCGTATCCGGTGCTCGCTCAGCGATTTTCGCGGCCTGAGAAGTGGTGAGGAGATCTTCAGCAGATGACTCAATCATAGGTTGCCTCCTAACTTCACGCATGCGTGAAACATATACCGCAAGCCACGTAATATGCTTCTGTATAAACTGCAAAAGGGAGAAGGAACGAAAAATACAGTGGGATGAGTTGCGTTAGAGAGCGGGGCGCTGAAGTGATGCTGTCCGAATGCTTTCTTTGGATGAAGTGGCAATAGGTTCCCAGGCTTCGATAATTCTGTGGGTATAATCTGCAGCTCGAAGTCGGCTCATACCTTGCTGGAAAAAGAACTTCAGTAAGGACTGTTCAGCCCTTCTAGCTGCTGGTCTTCGGGGTTTGTTTTTCCTTGTTCGTTTATCGAGTGAGGCAGCTTCTGACCTTTTCAGAATAGTGCCAGTAGCCTTGAGTCTGCTCAGCAATAGACCGAGTTCATGACTCGCCCCTTCGCAATCCTGTATTAAGGCGCCAAGTAGAGTGGGTGGCAAGGGCCAAATAGAAAAGTCGGCCTTTAAGGAAGCAAGCAACCTTTCGCGAGACCGCAGTTCTTCACGGACTATGGTTTGATAGTGGGGAAGGCGTCTGGCAGCTTCATCGAGCCGTGCTTGCTCTAGGGGATTTAGGTAGGCAATGAGTCTTCCAAAGACAGCGCACCATGCCCAAGATCCAATTTTGATTTCCAGTTCGCGAAGGACAGGTTCCAATCTGCGTTGCCGTGCAAGTTCCCGCGTATCACCGACAGGATCTACAAGCCCAAGCATCTTGGCTAAGGTTACACCACCGTCTAAAATTTGTTGAGTAGCCGCGCTGTACCGGCTTAGTGCTGATGGCGCTAGTGTTCTTCTCCCTTTAACCGTTCGTTTGTTTCTACTCCTGACCTGGCTCGGCATGGCCCCTCCTGCGGGGTTCCTGGTAAGGAAGGAGAGGGAGGCGCGGGCGCCAGGAACGCCCGCCGATCGAGGGATCAGCTCGACCGTTGCCTCCAGATGGAATATGTCTAAGACTCTTTCGCGCTAGACTCCAGTTCCGTGAAAAACCGCTCAAGCCCGTTCGCTTTCCTCGAGAACACCTTGGCGATCGGAAACGACAGCCCCGTTGAGGAAACGCGTGCTCGCATTTGAGCGACTTGACTCACCCAATGCGTATCGAGGAGTACAAAGTCGCAGTACGCCACAGGGACTACTGCGTGGAGTAGGTCAATCGCATGGTTCCTGGTTATTCTCATTCCTCTGTCGAGAAGCATGGTTCTGACCAGAGCACGAATGATGTACCGTGTTCCCGCTTGTCTTGGTGGAGCCTCAAGCGGACGCCTCAGATTACGCTCAAAGGACGATTCCGTCGCCACTTCCTCTCGCATCGTCTCGATTCGGTCAACAACAACGTCTGCTAAGTCGTCAAAGTTCTGAGCAGTCCCAACATCCTGAGTGTATTGGAAGAAGTTATGAGGCGTGAAAGGACTAACGGACGTTGAAGTGGACGGCTTCAGGCACGTAAACGCGTGAAGTAGTGATTCGTCACTGTGTGGAGGAACTCTTGGACCGCCAGCGAGAAGCAAGTTCTCGCGCTCGATCACCCGAAATGGTTCAATCTCGATGAAAAACAGCCGTGGCAAATTCCTTTCAAGCAGATCCTCTGCCTTTCTCGCCTGCCCGTCCACGGTGATTTTTGAATACTCGCACAGGTTCAGCCACGACAACGCGAGCGTGCCATTTCGCTCTCGCAACGCAGTTGTTAAACGAGTTCCTAACGAAGCGTCTTCAGAGATGTCGCGTAATGCCCAATGATCGAGGTACACGGATGGAAACGTGAGCTGTTGGCCTGCTCGAATAACGTCCCCATCTACAGAGATATCTATCATTGCCGGGCTCCTGCTCACTCATCGAGCAATCATGTCATGCTGCCACTCAAGGAGCAAGGCGCTTCGTCACGCGACTTGTGAGCAGGCTTCTACTCCCCGCAAAAACCGCCACACCGTTCGAGAACTCAGCGCGACATGTTTGCCAATCGCACCCATCCCGAGGCCCTGTCGACGAAGCTCAAGGATTCGAGTGCAGACGGCGGGATTGGTTTGTTCTATCTTCCGTCTGCCCCACGACATCCGCTTCTTCATTGCTTGCCGAACGCCCGCTGTGACCCGCTCTCGGATGATGTCGCGCTCAAGCTTTGCCATCGCGGCGACAACCGTAAACATGGCTTCGCCCATTGGTGAACTGGTGTCCATGTTTTCGTTGTAGGAGACGAAGTCGATCGAGAGATGTCGAAACTCGCTCAGGGCTGAAAGCAGATGCGTGGTCGATCGGGCGAAACGATCAAATCGCCAGACAAGGACCACGTCAAAACGGCGTTTGCGGGCATCATCCATGAGTCGGTCTAAGGCAGGACGATTCTTCGTTGCTCCACTGAAAGCCATGTCCTTGTACTCGTCGTAAACTGTGAAGCCCCGTGCCTCTACAAAACGCTTTAAGTCTCCCTCTTGCATAGCTGTTGACTGATCCGAGGTTGAAACTCGATAGTACAGGGCGGCCCTCTTTTTCCTCTGATCTTGCTGCTCGAGCGGTTTCATATCGTTCTCCTTTCGTTCTCCTTAAACTTCTGGGTCATCAAGAGGCGTTTCGATTACTAATGCTTTCAACACAGCCAACGTGACCGCACAACCTCCCCATTCACAGGGGTTTAGAGACGCTAGTCAGTAGGGGTAAAGTAAACAGTGGTCAGTACTCCTCGTTTTCAGCACACCCCGCTCGGTTCCCGGCTTCACAGAACAACACCTCCACTTCTCGATCGACGAACTCAATGAGAGTGGAGAATGCTTCACGGGCAGCCTTCTGTGACAGCCATTTACATTCTCCTCCTGATTATCCCGGCCACTCCTGTGCCTGCTCGCTCACGCTGACGACTGGAACCGGCACGGGCCCAAGCATCCGTGTCGCCTGGTCGTTGAGGGCCAGGCGGACTGGCGCGACCGACAACCTCGCATAGACCGCCGTGCATGCGAGCGACTTGTGATTGAGCATCTGCGAAATGACCGGCAGACTCTCTCCATTGATGGCAAGCCACGAGGCGGCCGTGCGCCGCAGATCGTGGATGTGGACATCCGGCAATCCTGCCCGCCGGCGGACGCGTTCCCACATCCATCGAACAGCCGTGCGGCACCGCTGACCGGCATGGCCGCCGTTCTTGCCATTGGGCCGACTCGGGAGCACCCAGACCGTGGGGCGCGGGAGTTGCTGCAGTCGTTGGATCAAGATCTCGGCCAGTGGGATCGTATGACTGGTGCCGTTCTTCGTCATGGGTTTATGCCAGAGGCCCTGCGCCAAGTCGAAGTCCTTCCATTGGGCGGCCCGGAGTTCGCCCACCCGACAGCCCGTCAGCAGGAGGCAGAGGAAAAAGGTTTCAATGTGGGGCTTTTCCTCGGACAACGCCCGCAGCAGCACCGGCATTTCGTGGGCTTGGACGAACCGTTCCCGGCTGTGCCACGGAAATTTCTTGATGCGATCCGCCGGGTTTCTGCCGTCATAGAGTTCCCAGTCCTGCGCCTTCGTATACAGGGCGTGGAGTTCCGATAGGGCTTGATTCGCGGCATAGTGCCCCCTGGTCCGCCCGATCTCCTGATGCCAGCTGATGATCTGCATGCGCGTGAGGTCGCCCAGGGCGAGGGCCGCGAACGGCGTGACATAGCGCTGCAACCGGCGACTGAGGTTCCGTTGGCTTTTCAGGTTGACCACATGGTTCTGTTCATAGAGGACGAGGAATTCCCCGATGGTCATGGGGCGCTCCGTGTGCCCCGTGGCTGTGCCTCAGTGAGCAGCTGCTCCAACCGGGTCAAGCTGATCGCGTGCTGGCCGATCTTCGACATGAGCCGAAAGCCGCGTCCACCGACGATCCGCCCGCCGACTTTGGCAGTGCGGCTGTGCCCGTTCTCGGGCTTGCGAAATTGTTTGAAGTTCATGCGTTCACCGCATCGGAACCGGCGTGAGATTCTCGGGCACCGCAATATGCTCCATCCCGTTGTTCCCCTTGCTTCGGCCGGCATTCTGCGTATTGCAGAACGCTTCGAGCGCACCCTGCAGCACCGTATCGAAGTACTTGACCGCCATGGAGCGGCTGTCATACGGCCCGAACACGCGTGCGTGGAGGCCGGTGATCTGCATCGTGAAGAAGTACACCGTCCTGCCTCGTTCATCTGCGCCCATCAATAAGTATTGGGCTTGGGGGTCTTCTGAGTAGTACGAGCATCTCCGGCTTGGTTCCTTCGTCGCTTTTGTTACCCCTTCCATCTTCAAGACCTTGGCTCTCATCGTGTGCCTCCTTGGTTTGTGCGTTATGCCGCCTTCTTGCCCTTGAAATGCTGCTCGAGTAAATGCCGGATCAGCCCGCTGGCCGTGACGCCTTCCTCGCGCATGGCGTCGAGTTTCTTTTTCAGCGACGCCGGCAATCGCACCAGAATGGATTTGGTCTGCATGGCCCCACCTCCTTTCATGTAGTATGCTATCTTAAGATAGCGTAGTATGTCAAGTGCTATTTGTGCAGGCACAGTATGTGTGATACGTTCTCGCCCATGCCGAAAGGGAAGGAAGCGAAAGAGCCAGACAGCGGGGCTTGGGTCATCCGGGATATTCCTCGCGAGACTATGCACCGCACCAGGATTGCCGCCGCGATCGAGCGAAAGCGGATGAAGCAATTTCTGTTAGATCTGGTCGAGGCCAACTTGCAGGAGATGGAGAAGAAGGGGTTGCTGCCGAAGGGGAAGTGACCGGCACTGACCGACTAGTCAGTCAGGAGTTGGAGCGGAAGGGGAAGTTACCGAAGGGGAAGTAAGGTGACACCCTCTTTACCAGATGTCACCGAGCGGAAGGAGATTTATGGGAGAGAAAACTAGCACACCGGATGAACTAGGACCCTACCTGAATTCGGCCCTTATTTGCGAGAAGGTTTTACAGGAACGGGATGGAGTCACGTCCGCAATTCGTATCATTGACCGGCTGACCCATACGACTCCGGGAGGCAATGTCGATGTGATGGACCCCTTTCCCTATCAGTTCTACATGTTGCTAGGGTTCAAATCAGGGGAGGCGCTCGGCAACTATCAGGTTAGCATTCAACCCATTAAGCCGGAAGGCACTGAGAAAGTGCCCCCAGCTATCTATACTGTGAATTTTGAGGCACCGGCAGATCGAGGGGTGGGAATTTGCGCGGTCATGCAGGTTCAGTTTGACGTCCCAGGACTTTGGTGGTTCGACATCTACCTGACGGAACTGACTGGCCTAAAACGGATCCGTCGTGTGACTCGCATTCCACTCAGGATTATCTACTTGCCTCAGCAGATGCAAATGAGTGCTTTACCTGGATGAACACTGAGGGGCTTAGAAGGATGGCGGGAGTGAAAATGACGGCATTGGTGGAGGCACTCGAATCAGTGGCTAACGATGTTCCATTTAGAGCAAGGATTGCTGAGATGTTCTCCCGCAACTGACCTTCGGAGATTAGTCCTTCGCTCATTTCCACGAGCAAAGCATCAACCTGATTCGCCAGTTCAATCGCACCGTTGTCTCCGGAGTCAAGAAAGCCCTGTAGATTACTGACCAACCATTCTTCAAGTTCCGAGGTTGAACGAGCCCCACCAAGATACTGAACCAGCACATTAAGAAAAGTCGAAGTCTGTAGGAGCTCCGCGTTCATAATGCCCTCCGAACCAGTAAAGCGTGTTCCGCCTGAGACTATACGTACCATCTTTAATAACAGTCAATGTCCTGAGCAAATTGCAAGTGGGCACCTTGTACCCGACATGGTCAGCGACAAAGTACTGCAAAATCCGCACCTTAAAAGGGAACCGCCAGGCACCCGAAGCCAAATTATCCGCTATTTTGACCTAGCGGGGCAATGGGTTGTGCTGGTTCATCAATATCTACGGCCAGATGGGTCGCTTGGTGCGAGTGGAAAGGCTGACCCTAAACGACTTCGAATTGCTGGGACGATTTTCATTGCCAAATAGGATCAGTCTCTAGTTTGTGATCTTTTTGCACCGGACCGGACAAAGTTTGCCACGTAGCCGAAAGCTCCATTTCGTCATGCGCCCATGATGCGAGAGCCGTATGGCTTTTCGCTAGTCCCTCACGATCCACACTTCCCAGGAAACCAGCTTGACAGCTTCCCCATGCCGGCGGCTCCATCGCCCCCGCGAATTCACGGGAAAAATGAGGTCTTGGTGCGTTGAAATCCATTTGGCTCTATTGCAGTTTCCTGAGCATCTCTCCTAAAATGCGCCTCCCTGCGAGGCTCCTATGCCCTTCACGCTTCGTCCCTTCCGCCGCTTCCCCGTACAGTCTCTCGTGACGATTGCCATTCTCTTTCTCGTACATACCCCAGTTCATGCCGGACTGTGTATGTCACCAGCCGTCCAGAAAGACAGCCCCTACCAGTACATCCTCAGCCTCACGGACGCGTTGAGCTACGCTAAGTCGGCGCTCGATCGCATCCCGAAAGACCTGAATTCGCTGTCGAGTCACTACGATCTGCTTCTGGGCCTCAAATTGGGAAAGGTCGACTACGAGTGTGCTGGGTCACAGGTCTCCCCATATGCGGCGAGTTCGACTGAGGCCATCCAAATCAGCGCGCAGGGGGCAGCCTTGGTTTTTGCGCGTCTCGGGGATCTCCAGGAACAGTCAGTCGCCCAGCACACGGCGCTTCTCAATTCGATCGGCGCACAAAGGGTGGAGCCAGGCACGATCCTGGAACGGGAGGCAGAACTTGGCGCCTCATACGACGCGGTCTGGAAACTCCTGATACCAGCGGCCACCGCGGCGACCTACTCAGTGGTCGAGGAGGACCCCACCACAGGACGCATGTCGGGATTGGCACTGACCGCCAAGCAGCGAGACGAAATTCTTCAAAGGTTGCGTTCCACTTTTGGCGAGGAGATCACTAAGGGAATGCAAGAGGGGCAAATATCGCTCGTGGCAGCCGCAGCAGTTCTTTACGAGGTCATAGGGAATCAGCCTAGAAAAACTCGGGATAGCAAGTAAGTCATGCAACGGCGATCAGTCTTGAGTAATGCACAGCGCCTCAACCGCGACAGTATGTCCCTCGAAAAGGCGACGGTCTCCAATTTGTGGGAGATCAGAAAGACTCTATGATCGAGTGGGTTCCGTACAGCGATCACAAAATTAAAGTCTGCTCCCAAAGCCTTGTGGATGCCCGCTGGTTGCCTCTGGCCCTCATATCGAAATCAGTTGGAAACCAAGAACTGCTCACGACAGTGAATGGTGAATCAAGTGAAATCTGCAAGAGTTGTAAAGAGGCCGATAGCGTTGCCCTCAGGAAGGCAAAGCGATGGATCGACCAGAATCGTTGATTGTTGAGATGGGGCAACGGGTGGCGAAGGGGACGACGCACTGACCATGCAAGGTGTCGAGCACAACGGCCATGAGGAGCTGACACTCCTGGAACTGGTGTTGCAGTTGCACGGCGGGTTCAGAAGACGTCTGGAGCCAATCCGCGTAACCCCGCTCCAAGCAGGCGTGATCCTCTTCCTGCGTCGTCATGCGGAGGCCAAAGTGACGGATGCCGCAGCTGCGCTAGGCGTGAGGCTGCCGACATTGAGTGTGGTGGTAAAAGCCATGGTGTGCAAGCGTTGGGTCACCAAGCGTCGCTCGGTCACGGATAACCGCGTCGTGTATTTGTTGCTCAGTCGGCGGGGGAACGCGCTCGCCCGACAAATCGAGCAGCGGTACGCCAAGTGAAGGCCACACTGGCCGAACAGGACCAAAGAGCCCTCGGCATGTTCCTAGGGCAGCTTCCCCAGGCACCCGCCTAGAATAGGCAATGGCATCATCTTGTGAGGCCCGTCCTATGCCTCCAACAATCCACCCCTCCTGTCGCTCGTTTCCACAATGCCTCCGCTGAGGCTTCTTTTAATGAGAATTAGAGGTTGGGCACATGTTTTGCACAATCTCTGGACAGGTAACGAGGTTGAAGTAGGCTATTGCCAAATGCTAGAAGTAACTCATCGTGATGAGTCTTCTCCTGATTTTTCATTTATTTCATACAAAAGCCCTCAAATAACTTTGTCAAATCGTGATTCTTGAACAGGCTACTTAATGCTTAAACAAATTCTAGACTCGGCTGGACTTGATCAGAAGGTATCAGCTGATCTACTGGGCGTCAGTCGAAAAATATTCGACGAGTGGGTCAGTGGGCAAAGGGCTGTTCCCGACTCAATGATTGCTCGGCTTTCAACAATTTTAGGAATCTCCCCCACCGATCTTAGGTCACCAAGGAAGCTTAAGGGTCAACAAGCCGACATTGCTCCGGCAATCTGGTACAAGCTCAGAGGTGAAGGACTGGTCTCCGCGGATCGTGAATGTGTCTTGCTGATCCGGCAACTTGGTTTCTATATGAACCAACTCGAAGAGGTAACCCACAAAAAACCCGCGGGTTGGAAAACTCTGTTTGAGACCATTCGGCGTGAAACGGATATTCAGGCACCACCACGTGAGCAGGGTCGGCAAGCGGCAAGGTTATTTAGGGAAACATCTGGGCTTGGAAAAGGATGTACTGGAATAGGTGAAGTTTTTCGAGGTTACCTCAGGAATCATGGCATCCTTGTGATTGAATCCCCTGTGCCTGAATCAAGCGTTGAGGGGTGCAGTTTCTACATAGGGAGCACTTCCCAAGATCGTCCCTGTGTATTCGCAAACACTCATCACAGTACCTGGTTTAGGCGTAACCAGGTGCTCATACATGAACTAGGTCACGCAATTTTCGATGTTCCAAGCGCGGGCGCGTCTGTAGATTTCGAGTACGAAGGTTCAAAATCAGATCTTGCGGAGGAGCGAGCCCAAGCATTTTCTTTTGAGGTAATGATACCGCGAGAAGTTCTCAGGCAGACCGTACAGGCTAACGGAATACGATGGGATTCAGTTCAAGCACATGGATTAGCTACCTTGGTTGCGAAGACTCATATGGAACAAGCAGCAGTCGTGACTGCTGCGTTGGAATGCGAGTTTATCAACGCGCAGCAAGCCAATGTTTATTGGTCGATGGATATCATCTCGGAGCTAAAGAATCAGACAGAGAGAGCGCTCACGACAGACGAGTTTTTGCAAAAGATCGCTCCAGAGCAGCCGCCATGGCTCGGGAAGCGCAGTACTACAATTCCCACCCGTATCTTGCGGCTGCCAATGTCTTATATCGAGTCAGTAATTGAGGCGGTTCGGAATGGAGATATCAGTCGCGGAAAAGCTGCAGAACTGTTGATGATTCAGGAAGATGACTTTGAAGAGAGGTTCGGAGACGTAGTCAAGGAGGACGTTGCTTGAAATCGTCCCGCATCCTTGGCCGCTATGTCGAATCCTTCCCATCTACCCATTGATTCGGATGTTCTAATCCAGCTTCTAGTAGCTGGAAACCTTCAACCCCTTCAACAGCTAAAAAAAGTCTACGGAATCCAGGCGACTATTGTCGTCGAGGTCGAAAACGAGCTTCGAACAAACAAGAAACATAAGAAACACATTCAGCCTAATTTCGACAAGGCCATCGCTGCCGGGACCATTCAGGTATTTGACCAGAATGCACTGCAGACCTTCCTATCTAAGCATAGTCTTTTGCTGAACAATATCGGATCGACGGCTTGGAGTACCATCCAATCTACCGGCAACTCATACAATCTGCTTGTGGGGATTGGGGAGGCTTATACTCACGCTGCCGCTGTAGTTCTTGGGGTGCCCTCGGCCAGCCACGATAAAAACGCGCTTAACGTCTTGGAAAACAAAGGCCTGACAATTCCCTCACCTGTGCTCAGAACATTCGACTTGATCGCCTTGTGTTTTCAGGCAGGACTTCTTACAGAACAGGAATGTGATGGAATTCGAAAAACGCTTCTGGCAGTAGGTGAGTGGCTTCCGCAGGAATTTCAAAACTGTAGCTTCGAAGACGGCATCAACAACTATTCTTGCAGGTTGTCTGATTGTTCCCGGCCTTCGGTAGGTGTGTGCCCTACTCCTAAGCATTCATACGAGAAGCGACTATTGATACGGCCCAATTGAGCAGATCCTAACTGCTCCAGCTTGGACGAGAGCGGAGGAAAGGGTTGTGGGCGGATCCGCAGCCGGTACCGCCGTGGGAGTGGCGGAAGCGGAAATAAGGAGGTGAACGGACGACAGGTCTGGAGTGGCTACTGTTTCTCAATCGCCTTGTTGCGCTTCGAGAGATCGGTGATCTGAACCAATATCGAACTCGTGACTTCAACAATGGTATCCACTCTTGCCTCGATATCGTTCCCCGGTGGATTCGTGCTGCCCTCAAGAGGCCACTCTGTTTGGCCAACGAGCTGTTCTAAATTTCTCACTACGTTTAGAAATGGATGGCCCGGCGGGAGGGTCGGGTCTGGAGAATCCACGAATGGACCCACCAGGCTGCGCAGCTCGGCAGGCGAGAGCAGGCACCAGCCTTTCTGGCCTCCGACGGCTTTCTTGGCGCAGGTGGTACGAGCCACGTTCCACGTAACGGTCGTCGTCTGCGGGGACTGCTCCCACACCACCCCGGTGGTCTTATCCAGGACCGCGTCGTTGTTGAAGGCGGACAAGAGGACATACCGCTGCGCCGTCGGCAGGGCCTTGTCCCGGTTCCGAACTGCCGAGTTCTGCAATAGATGACGTGGCGTCTCGACGGGTGAGCGAATATGGTGTCGGGCGTCTCTCCCAGATTAGGGAGGGCAGAGGTCGGCTCAGAATCGGTAGTTGATCTCGAGCATATGCATGTCCACGCCAAGACTGCTTGGACCGTAGGTAGCGGCGTCGGAGAAATGCTGGAACCGATACCCAGTATAAAACCCAGGAATAAGGTTGAGACCGAGCCCGGCCGTGCCGACGAACTGCGCTGGACCGCCGAAGTTCTGCACGCCAAATTTGTATCTGCTGAAGAATCCGGC
>JBGPVY010000081.1:0-10654 GCA_041491905.1 Nitrospiraceae bacterium
AAGAAGTGCTCACGCACTTCGACGCGCGGGCCGTGCACCAGGGTGACAAGGCCATGTGTCCGATCCACGTCCGCGACCCAGGCGAGTGGAGGTAACAAGCCATTGGCGACCGCTCGCAGGTGCCATGTCACCTTCTCGGAGTGTTGCACTGCCACCAGCTCGGCAGAGCATTGCGCGTCCCCCGCTAAGTGCGTCATGGCTGATTCCCATTCGTGGTTAGAATCTCAAACTCTGTCTTCATGGCGGCCACGGCCATATTAGGAATGTCCGGATTAGGAATGTCCGGATTAGGAATGTCCGGATTAGGAATGTCCGGATTAGGAATGTCCGGGTAGATCACGGTGTTCGCGCCAATCTTGACGTCATGGCCGACGGTGATCTTCCCGAACACTTCCGCACTGTCGTATGGCGTCGATGTTCCGTTGCCACCAGCCCGCGGCGAAGGGTGGCGGACACCATGCGCCATCCTGCTTTTGCGGAGTCTAAATCACATTACAGAATGGGCTCACATAGCATTCATGTACCCTCAAAGACAATACCGATTTCGGGTTACATAGCACTACGTAGCCCTACGAACATACATGTGTTTCGGATTTAAACAGGCCAAACAGACAGGAAACGATGGAAGCAAACAAGCTTTCTTGGATCATATGAACTCCGAACGGATATTCTCCCTAAATAATGGGAAGGGTGGTCAAGCGGCTACTGTGTGAATTCAGGGGGGAGCAAGGTGAAGGTAAAAAGACGCAGGTGGACTTTCAGCACTAACGGTGGAGTACCTCTTCTTGTGATAGTCCACACACCCTAATACCCACCCGTGCATGTAGACAGATGCGGGAGTTCAAACAGCTGCAGGACGAGAACACCAAGCTGAAGCGCTTGGTGGCGGACTTATCGTTGGATAAAGTGATGCTCCAGGACGTCCTGTCAAAAAAATTCTAAGGCCCTCGCGGAAGCGGAGTGTGGTGGCGTATCCGTGCACCAAGTATACGGTAAGTGAGCGGCGCGCCTGCCGAACCGTCCGCTGTGCGAGGGCCACCCATTACTATCGGAGTCATCGCGATCCGCACACCATGCTCCGGCAGCGGATCCGGGAGATGGCCCAGACACGGGTCCGATACGGCTACAGGAAGATTCGCGTGCTGCTCAATCGAGAAGGGTGGGCCGTGGGCAAGAAGCTCGTGTATCGTCTCTACCGTGAAGAAGGCCTGATGCTACATCATCGAGTCCCACGACGACGGAAATCCACCGCGCTACGCTGGACCCGCCCCAAATCGGGGAAACCGAACGAGGTCTGGACGTTGGACTTCGTCGCCGACCAACTGACAGATGGCCGTCGATTTCGTGCCCTCACCGTCGTCGATGTGTTTACGCGAGAGAGTTTGGCCATCGAGGTGGGCCAGAGTCTTCGCAGCGAACATGTCGTCGCCGTGTTGAATCGGCTCAAAGTCCAGCGAGGCACGCCGACGAGGATCTTCTGTGACAACGGGAGTGAGTTCAGCAGTCAGCTGATGGACCTCTGGGCCTATCACAACAAGGTTTCCATCGACTTCTCCAGACCGGGCACGCCGACGGACAATGCTCACGTAGAGTCGTTCAATGCGACGTTACGACGGGAGTGCCTGAATGCGCACTGGTTCGAGTCACTGCGGGACGCTCACGACCGAATCGAGGCCTGGCGGCGTGAGTATAACGAGAGTCGGCCTCACCGGGCGCTTCGGGACTGCACGCCCGAGGAATTTGCCAAGGCCGTCGCGGAGAATCAGCTCCGCGAGCCCCTTATCACCGCTGGAAACTCTCCGTAGCGATGGTCGGAATTGGGGGATCGACCATCGCCCCCGACCATACCATTGAATCTGGACCTGTTTAAGGGGGCTAGGTCACCCTATCGAAGCGGATAACAAAAGCAGACGGCGCCCTTGGACAGCATGTTCAAAGTATCGGCAGCCGGTGCCGTTTCCACATTCCACGAAAAATGCGCCATGCACTACGAACGCGACTACGAACGGGTAATGCTCTACGCAGGACTAAGTCACAGTACACCACAAAATTGACTGTCCTCATTACTGTTCCGGCGCCGCTTAAGACCCGATACCCCCTCGATTGCGCATAATGGCGTTTACAGACGAGCGTTCGCGCCTCGGGGAGGGATGTTTGCTCGAGAACCAAAAGGAGGTCAGACACATCAAAGGACAACGGCGGGTAAAAAGGGGCGCGAACGTAGAACACTCCTCCAGGTTTCCCGCATCGTCTGATGGTTGTAACACCATAATGGACTAAAGATGCGGCCACGGTTTCTTCATTCCGAAAGGCGGTAGTATTGGAGCAAATTACGATATTGCAGGAGTCGGCGAGTGGGCCAAGTAAAGCCCGGATTTTATCCTCAGGGCTTTCATTGCCGAACTGAACGATCAAGTGAATCATCTGGCAGAGCCCGCCAGGGCGCAGATGCTTTTCGAGGCCTTGCAGTATTTGCGACCACAAAACGTCACCGCTCTGGCCCCCGCAGAATCGGTTATCGTTCGGGGAGCTTGTGGTATCTGGCATGTATGGTGGATTTGCAAGAATAAGGTCAAAGGTTTTGCCTTCTACGGCGCGGAAGAGATCGCCCCGACAAAACTCAATGTTCGTGATACCGTTCAACCAAGCGTTGAACTTCGCGAAATGTAACGCCCGTGGGTTGATGTCTGTAGCGACAACGTGTTTCGAATGGCGTGCTGCCACGAGGGCATGCACTCCTGACCCGGTGCAAAGGTCCAAAGCCGAGTTCACCGGTTTTCGTGACACAGACCCGACAAAATCGAAGGAATCCGGAAGCAAAGGCATGACGGTGTTCACGTCTGGCGGAGGTTTCACCCGCGCGTCAGTCGCAAAAAAGAGGCCCGCACATTCGAAGAGCGCGAGATCACATATGGCCACGCCCGCGTCCAAACGAATCAATTTCATAGTCGCAAGCGCATTGAGGTCGTCGGGCGAGAAGAGGCAAGTTAGGGCCGTCGCTTTTACCGGCTCATTGAACAAAAATAGCCAAATCAGCAAGTCCAGGCGATCTTTCGGCCCTCTTTTTATGAAATAATCTGAAATGGTACCGAGAATCCCCGAACGGTTGGAAGACAACATTCGAACTCCGATGTCAGCATCCATGCTGGCACGCTGGACAAAGGCCCGAAATTTCCCGACCACACCAGCCCCCTCCGGAGGCCACATGCGGTATTCTGTGCCAAGCCGTGCCTTGACAGCATCAAAAGTGAAACCAGCGTCTCGCAGAATGCCCGTGAGTCTGCGTGGGCAGGTATTTTCGAGGGGAATTGGATGAGAGACGGTCATGGGTGGAAACAGAAAACTGTTGACGATAGGTAACATTAGCAGGGTCTGCAGGTCAACCGCGGGCCCGTTCTCAGACCCGTCGCCCGCCGCCACAGCGTGTCACTCATGAAGTCGACAGCGCAGACGGTATTGGGCTGCGGCACGACGATGAGCGGCTGGCGGAACCGAACCGGGAGCCGCTTCTTGGTCCGGCGTGGCAAGTTCAAGTGCAGCTGACAGTAGACCCGCCACAGCCGCTTGTGATTCCACGGATGCCCATCGAGCCGAAGTCGATCGCAACACTTCCAGAAGCCCCAGCGACTCTTCGCGGCCACGAGCGTCGTCAACGCCGCGATCACCGGTGTGTCCCGCCGAGCCCAGTTCACGAGGGGCCGGTAGTACGTCGCCCGACCCAGGCCCACTGCCGCACACACCCGCTGAACCGGAAGGCCGCTCGCGGTCACCAGGTGGACCGCGACCTCCCGCCGCTCAGCAGGACTTAGAGTTTTTTTGCGAGGACATCCTTCAGCGCCGCATTCTCCAGCGAGAGATCGGCGTACATCCGTTTGAGTCGGCTGTTCTCATGTTCCAGTTCCTTCAGCCGTTTCACATCGGAGGCGTCCAGCCCCCCGTACTTGGCCTTCCACTTATAGTAGGTGGCGGAGCTGATCCCGTATTTCCGCCAGATCTCGTGGACGGGGCGACCGGCATCGGCTTCTTTCAGAATCGACACGATCTGCGTTTCAGTGAACTTCGACTGGCGCATGGGAACCACCAGGCTAAGGGTAGCTATCGTGCCAGAAAGTTCTCCTTTTGGACTGTCTACATTTTCTGGGAGCTTACGGATCACGGGAGGGAGTTCCAATCTCGGGCGCTCGAAGATTGGGCCTATCGACGTGGCGTGCAACTCGACTTCATTCGACCGGGCAAACCCGTGGAGAATGCTGTATTGAATCCTTTAACGGCCGACTGCGAGATGACTGTTTAAACGTGCAGCAATTCAGCTCTATCGTCGAGGCTCAACACATCATTGAAGTCTGGCGGCTCGACTATAATCAGCGCCGCCCGCACGGCTCACTCGGGCACCTGACCTCGAATGAGTTTGTTGGACAACGTCAGGTGCTCTGGGCTGCCGAAGAAGCCGTCTTGTTCTAGTTAAGAACCGTCTTGGAACAGGGCCAACGTCACGTGGACGTCCGCTAGAGTGGACGCTATCGCCGCTGCACATCCGCTGTACTGGGCGGCGGATATGAAGGCTGCCATGGGAGTTCAACAGGCATTTGTTCTTTTCGACGTCCAGCATTTAAATAAATGAACGGCTTTCGCCATGGAATAGGATTGGCAGGAGCGCGCCCCAGGGAGGCGCCTAGAGTATCAATCAAGAGATCATCGATGGCATGCAGTGACGGATCATAGCTACCAGGTTTCCCGGGAATCCGGACCGCATACAACGTCGACAACGCATCCACATAGTCAGCCTCCGTCAGTTTTCCCTGGTTATCCACTTCAGGAAAGCGGAGTCCAAGCCGCGCCCCATGGTCTCCGTGAATGATAATAATTGAATCACTAAATATCCCGTCAGATTGCATTCGCCTGAACAGATCATCGAGTTTTATGTAGAGACATTCAACCTGACTCAAATATTGATCATACCTGAGACCTCTCCCTTCACTTGTGCGAAACTCCTGAGGAGTGCTCCTCATGTAATCCAGAGACTCCAGGATTGAACGGGGTGAACAATCCTCTCGAAATACGTAGGGGAAATGTGGCAGCAAGAGATGCGCAAAAAGCATGCTACCTCGAGGGAGTTGCAGAATCCTTTTCGACACCGCATCCATGGCCCGCATCGCATTCACCGAAGAGGCTTGGAGTTTACGCCTCGTCCAGAGGGATTCAGGATTGACGACAGGCATGGGCAACCCATACGAGAGCAACAACGGGCGCATCGACCCTTCGTATAAATTCAATACCCTTTGATATCGATCGTATTTGGCTACAAACAAGGCCAAAAGCATCGAGGTCTTCGAGAGCACTGAGACGTTTAGCCTGCCAACATTCTCAAGCGTATACCAACTATAGTTCGTGCAGGACTTTAGAGGTGTGTCCTGGATTGAACAAAAATCTAGATAGTCTGTACCCACAACGTGGAGTTGATATCCTTGTTCATGCAGAAACTTGAAGTATCGGTTCTCCAGCAAGCGGTAGAAGGACTGATCGCCTGACACAAATGCCCGGTCAACACTTTCTTGCGAAAAGTTGACAAGATTTGGAATTGCATTAACGCTCTCAGTGTACCGGCTATACGCTCCTCCGTAAAGTTCGAATCCATAACGTTGATAGAATTGTTTGAGCTTGTGTTTCAGTTCTCTGGCATGGTCGGTGTCGGTTGGAATCCCCTCTATACCGAGATGTTCATCCAGAACCAGATGAATCAGTCGAGGCAGAGAAGCTGCCGGTATTGCCGAGTGCTCTGTTGACACGTGGATCCCGGGCTCTTCCCGTAACGCTGCACGAACTACTGTTGTCGCCACAAACACGCAAAGAAATGCCGACACCACCAGTAGAAATGTTTGCTCAATGCGCCATATCAGTGCAACCATCGTCCCAAAGACGCTCAACACGATAAATTTGTTGGGTGCCGCCAGATAATCGACAGCGAATGTTAGAACGGCCGCCACCATTACTGCATAAGCCAATCTGCTTGACAGCCGAATCGACGCCATCACGAACGAGACCAAGAACATCCCAGCTAGAATTAGCCATACCTCGAAACTCATCAATGGATACAATCGATCTGTGCCGTAGCTAGTAAATGGTATCACCAAACCCAGGAAGGGCGGCCACAGGACAACACCAAGTCTACGACCCACCCAGGACACTTGCGAAGCCTTCAAACATTCCACAGGGCTCCAGCCCTCCCCACAATTCACTACCTATTACTGCGCCGAACATAACTCAATAGCATACGGCCATTCTGCCTGAGCGTACAGACACGGTCAATTTGTGCTCTGTGAGCAATCCGATCTTTGAAAAATTCCCAGTTGTAGTTGTCAAAGATATCTTCCCGCAGCGCCAGCAATCGATGCACCATAGGATCCTGTTTGGGTACAAACTCTATTACCCCGCAGGGAGCCAGATCCACCAACCAATCCAGAAATTCTCCTAACGGAATGTTTCGCGTGATGACGAGATGATGGACGACCGCTAGAGCAACTATCGCATCGGCTGACCGACGTGCATCGAGCCCCTCACGTTCTATCCCCATCCATCCCTGATTTGGACTTACATTAGCCATATCCATCACAATCGGTTGGATGGGTAGCTTGTCCGCGCTTGCACGCGTATAACATCCGTCCAACGCACCCTGGTCGAAATCGAACCCGACCACATACCCCGCGCCTCCCTGTAACGACGCTCTAGCAAAGGCTCCTACATTACAACCGAAATCCCAGACTTGCTTAGGACGATGGCTTGCAGCAAAGTCGCGAATAAATGAAGCCTTTTGGAGCGTCTCTTCGGCCTGATAGGAATTATCCTTGGAGTAGTCTTGCCAAGTTGATTTGCTTGATTCAAGCGGTTCTAGGACGACAATCCAGTCACGCAGTCCCTTGAGCATCTTACGATATGATTCCACCGGGAGCTTCCCCACCGAAGCGGCTGCCCTGTCCAGTACTAGCGAGGTCTTCTCGGTCGACCGCTGAAACCATGATTGCAAAATGATGTGGGTCAAGAGATCTTTGCTGAGGTAGTGTCGCCATTTGAGCAGTCGGCTGAATTCAGCGACCGGTATCCCTTCAAGAGTTCCGCGATACCAGGCGTTGTGGGTGATTCCAAATAGTGCGCGCAAAAGGAGTGGAATCAAGAACTGCTCGCAGAACTGTCGGTGCCCCGCCCAAACCTCCCCCTGTTCATACCGCCGAAACGATAGATGATCGATGAACGTCGGACGCGTCCCAAGAAATTGCACATTGTAGGCAGAGGAATCGCAGAGAGTCACACTTCTTTCGAGCGCAGAAATTTGGATGTCCAAATGTAGGAGTGCGGCGGCCTTGAGCGCAGGGAACGGCCACTCATATGGGAATGAAACAAACGGGAGTTTCGGCACCTCGAGCACATAAGCCACTTGTTCCCCAAGGGGGACACTCCCCTTCTTTCCCTCAATCAGATCGAACGGTAAGAGACGTCCATCTTTAACAAGCGCCTCCAAAATTCCTGACTGGCGGGCAAATTCGAATTGTTGCCTTCCCACCTCCGTCACAGTCCTGATGATTCGGTCGCCCACACGGTACACGTGGCCACTGGGGTCTCTGAAAGACCCTCCTACTCTCGCATATTCTCCGCTATCCATCGCCGTGATCTTATTCATTGGTCGGGTTTCCCAGATCCCCCGCGAAATGATCTATACCTCTCCTTTAGCCGCCCCCAATAAAGCTTGACCACAACCCCAATACCCGCAATACCACCTAGGATTAACTGCAGCAAGACACTCCCGCTTCCGGGGTCAATGTACGCGTGGGCGTCGAAGTCGAAGATTGTTAAGAGGAAGAGTAGGCTAAACAAGACGCGAAGTGCCAACTGTTTTAGCATAACAAACCTCCTACATTGGGATTGACTTAGTACTAACTGTGATAGTGGGTTCTACCCCATTTTCACGGACGGTTGAGTTAAGAGTTGCTCCCCCTGCTGCTGCAGTGCCAGTCTCCGCCGCTGACGCGGATTGTGACAGCGTTCAATGTAGTCAAAGCTATCCGCTCGGGCCTCAGCGCTCGTGCGGTAGTGTTGCCGGTTCACCCGTTCCCGTTTGAGCACGCCGAAGAAGCTTTCGGCGGCGGCATTGTCGGCGCAGCTGCCGACTGCACTCATTCTACAGGTCACCTCATGGGCCTCCAGGAACCGTCGGTATTCTTCCGAGGTAAACTGGCAGCCGCGATCCGAGTGCAGAATGACCGGGGTGCGCGCGGGCCGCTGCCATAAGGCCATCAGTACCGCTTGGACCACCAGCTGGCGGTCCTGACGCAGACTCATGGACCAGCCCACGACCAGGCCCGAATACAAATCCAACACAACGCACAAGTACAACCAGTGCTCGGCCGTCCGAATGTAGGTAATGTCGGTGACCCATTTGGTGTTGGGAGCAGCTGTACGGAAGTCCCGGTCGAGATGATTCTGGGTCCCGTTGGGCCGGACCCCGGAGCACCTCTTCCGCCACCGCCGTCGTGGCGGCACGCCCTGAAGCCCAGCCCGGCGCATGAGGCGCGCCACTCGGTAACGGCCACCTCGCTCCCCGTCTTCGCGCAGGTCCTCCCAGATGCGCGGGCTCCCCACGACGCCGTCATGCACGGCATGCAGCTGAGGAATCCGCACCAGTCACCGGGCGTTCTCCTGGGCCCGCCCACTCAGCGGCCGGGTCACCCAGCCATAGTACCCGCTGGCAGACACGTGCAAACAGCGGCACATCAGTCGGATGGGAAACGCGTCGCGGCATCGTTGGATCATCCGATACTTCATCGCGACGCTCTCGCGAAGAACGCTGCCGCTTCTCGCAAAAAATCCCGCTCCTTCGCGACGCGGGCAACTCCCGACGGAGGTGGGCCAGTTCCTCATCGCGGGGCCGCCCGTTGCCCGAAAACGCCTGATCTGGTTTCTGACACAATTCCCGCCGCCAGCGCCCCGGACATTCGCCTCAATCCCCAGGTCCGCGGTGATCTGGCTGAGGCTCACACCTGGGGACTGCAGCATCGCCACCGATTCCCGCTTGTACTCCGCTAAAACTTCCGCCTCTGCCCCATGACACCCCTCCTGGCTCAGGATGAGCCTTAACCAGGTGTCCGTAAAAGCGGGGCAGAACCCGTCTTGGTTGAAAGAAAGGCTAAACCGTCCGTGGTGAGGTGTCAAGCAGTGACGGAGCGACTTCAGGAAGGGGTGAGGAAGGCGAAGATAATAAGCCGTAAGTGACTTTCCCTGTCAGCGGTGGAGCACCTGTTCTTGTGATACTCCCCCACATTCTAATACCGACCCGTACGTGTAGAAACGAGCCTAGCAAAAACTATGTAATGGAGGGATACCTTCTGACGCACACGTCGAGGTCTGATTTTTGGGGGAGGGGTACGGTGGGGGAGGGTCGCATTTTCAGGTGTTATACAGGTGTTATAAAGAGCAACAAACTGGCGAGATGTGCGGCAGAGAGAGACAAATAGAACTGAATGGCTTAGTGCGCGAATCGACTGGAATGACAAGGGGATTGCCCATGTCATCAACGACTTGAGCAACCCCCCGAGCACCTGACCATGGTTAGGTTCAGACAAAGTGGTCTCCGAGATGCTGCCGCTAGGATGTTTGCAGAAGATTTTATGATCTAGTAGAGGTCTTGCTTAGTACACAGGCCCTTCCGTTCGAGCACTTTCACAATAGCGTCAATTCACACCCACGCGCAGATACTTGCGGTGCCTCCCTCCCACGGTGGCACTGGTTGCCCCTCATGGACAATTCCCCGCCACTCGGTACCCTCCTTCCTCCGCTTCAGCCACACTATTAAACGCTACTCTGTTCTTTGGTGCAACTTGGCTGTAGTTCAGGCAGTCTGGACGGTGGTAGATGTGGCTCTTACGGTAGCCAATGATGGGATAGGGTGACGTGGCGGTGACAGGAGCAGAATCAGGCTCTACTGTGCCTAGCAGAGGGGGGCCGTGAGTCAACGCATTGCCATCTGTCTCACTTTCCAACGGCACGAGGTATAACAGATCAAGTGAATCCCCCCGCTTCTCCTTGCGATAAACCCACGGTGGGATGGGTGCCGGATCGACCCACAACCCTTTCTTGGCGTCTCTAGCTGACTTTCCCAACCCTTCAAGAATCGTATCCCCTGGCTCATACTTCCGGTACCACCAGCACCAGCCATCTTTGACCAACGCGTGGTTGACGTTGGTGCCATCCCGCAGAAGCATATCGGCAAGGGTGTGCTTGTACTTGTCGAGGCCGTACGTCTGAAGTCTGACTTCTTTCCCAAAACCATCACTGACGTTGCCTGCTTGGTTCGATGGCCGTAAGCCTGGCCCTTCTCCGGGCAGTCGATGCCGCTCGGACGGATACGTTCGGGGTGGTGATTGTGCAGGACTTCGATGATATCGCCGTCGAGAATGACGATGACAGGACCAGTAAACTCAGCGGAGAGGGCAGGGTCCTACAAACAATTTATGGCGACAAAACAAGTAAAGCGCAAATCGCTCTTCTCGAGCAGCGGCCGCTCTTGCAGCGACACACCCGCCGGAACTCCGTCAGGCAGACGCGCCGCCCAATCCAGCGTTCGCTGTGTCAGGTAATCGGACAGGGTCAGTCGCGCGCCGCGGTC
>JBGPVY010000145.1:0-7272 GCA_041491905.1 Nitrospiraceae bacterium
CGGCATCCACCCCAATTTTTCGAGTGTTTCAAGCGCCAATTGCCGCAAGGCATCTTTCGCCGTGAGTCGAACCGACGCATAGGAGAGCACCCGCTCCCCTTCCGCGATGACTTCGGACGCTTTCGGGTCATACAGAAAGGCAATCAACGGCTCGATCGCCGTATCACCGATGGTCGCCAGGGCGGCGCTGGCCTTCTCGCGCAACACGCCGTCCTTCAACAGCATGATCAAATCTGGAATGACGCGCGGATCACGGAACTGGCCGAGCGCCGTCGCCGCCGCTTCCTTGATAAAGGCGTCTTCGCTGACGATACAGCCTGGCGTCGGAGTTCCATCCTGTCGAATCCCCTTCCCCTTCAACGCATCAAGCACCGGAGGCAAGGCGCGAGGATCGCCGATCATGCCGAGCGACGCAATGGCATGCCGCTTCACCACACCATCCTTCATCGCCTCGATCAAGGGATCGATGGCCCGTGGATCGCCGATCTGGCCCAAGGCGATTGTGGCATCTTCGCGGACGGCCCGATCCGGATCTTTCAGCGCGGCAATCAGGACGTCGACGACTTTGGAGTCCCGCACCCAGGTTCGGCCGATTTGATAGTCGGTGGTCATCCCACCGAGTGCGCGGGCAGCGTGGCACCGGACCACAAAATCTTTATCCTTGAGACACTCAATCAGTGGATCAACGGAAGGCTGGCCGATAGAGATAAGTGCGGTTCCGGCTGTTTCTCGCACCGTTTTCGAAGGATCACGGAAGAGTTTGATCAGGACTGGGATCGCCCTCGGATCGCCGATCTTGCCCAGCGCCTCTGTCACCGCACTCTTCACGGCGCCATCGCGATCTCGACAGACGAGCATGAGGGCCTCGACGGATTTCCGATCCTTTAGTTCTCCACAGGTTTTCGCGGCATGTTCGCGGACACGCCACCGCTCATCCTTCAATGCGGTGATCAGGCGATCAACGACTGCGGCTCCCATCGAGGCCATGGCCGCCACGGCATCGTTCCGCACATCCATGATGGAATCGTTAAACAGGACGATGAGCGCTTCCACCGCTTTAGCCCCGCCGATCCTGGCCACGCCCCAGCCCGCGTGAGCCCGCACCGTCCAATATTCGTCCCCACAGGCACCGACCAGCGCGTCCAACGTGGTGGGATCGGCGAGTTCGGCAAGAGCCTTGGACGCCTCCTCACGGGTCGCATCGTCGACATCCTCGAGTGCTTCTAACAGATCAGCAAGCGCCTGGGCCATTGGTACCACTCCTCTACTAATACTGGTAATCGCGCTGGCCGCCGTACGGATAGGTCCGGCTGCAGCGGATGGTTAAGGTCTGGGTCCCTCGTCCCTCCACACATTGGTCGAGCGACTGGGCAAACTCCAATTTCCCATCTAAGTTGACCGTGAACGGAAAATCAAATGTGAAGCTCCCAAATGTATATTTCCCCGGCTTCAGTTTGAGGGCGCGGGACTCGGTCGTCTTGTAGGCATCCATGGACTCGGGGTCCGAAGCATAGATGGACGGGGTGATGCCGGGCACTTGCCACCAGGACTGAGGATTAATGGTGGTGGCGTCGATGGTAATGGCGTGCTCCTGGGTGTAGGCAGCCGGCTGACCGGCCGCGGCCGTCTGGATGACCGTCGCGGAGCCCAACAACCATCCGACCAGACAACGGATCATGTACCGTTTCACATTCTGCATCACGTGACCTATTCCACGGATTCCCGTGGGGCCGCGGCAAAGGCAGCCTGAAAGATTTCTTCTACGGCATGACTCTCCCATTCGGTATGGGTCTGTAATCCCAACGTCCGCATCACCGTCGCGCCGGTATCTAAAATGGAGACCGGCTGGTGAATCGCGTGACCAGGTTTAATTCCCACCCCCGAGGCAATCCATGGAACCATCGGAACGGCCGCGTCAGTCTGTTCCTGGTTCGCATCCCTGCCTTCGGCACTAAGCGATGTCACAAACAAGGTCATCCGCTTGGTCAGCCCCTGCTCTTGATAGATGTCCAACACGGAGTGTATGGCCTTATCCACCGTGCGAAGGGCGTCACGGTACTCCTTCGAGGTCCAGCCTCGGGACGTGCCCACTCGACCCGCCTCAGGAAGATGCACGACCAGGAAATGCGGCAGCGAAAGAATGGCATGCCCGTAGCCATGTCCGCTGGTCGCTTTCTTGAAGTATTGACGGATGTAAGACACGATCCGGTCTGTGCTGCATTCAGGCTTAAGAGGCCCGCACATCTGGTAATCCGTGTAGGGCTCGGGTCTCGCCAACTGATAGAGCGACTCGTCCATGAGGAAAATCGCGCTGTCGCGCCCCCCGCTGAGATCGAGATAGTCAAACACGCTCGGGGCACGTGGGTAGCCGCGGCTGAATTCGAAGGTGTTCCAGGTAATGCCGTGTTTCTCGACCGGCATCCCCGTAATCAATGACGCCATCGTCGGCAGCCGTAACGCAGGCTTCACCGCCGTGGCAGACCAGGTGACAGCCCCTTCCTTAATCAACCGGCTGAGGGTCGGCATCGTTCCGCCTTTCAGGGAGTCTTGGCCGAATCCTTCGAGGACAAAGAGAATCACATGCTCGGTCGGAGCCATTGAGGCAGGAGCCGGCCCCGATACAGCGGCAACCGCCGCGTCTCTCGGAAGGACCAGACAGAGAAAGACAAGGGATACGGCCAGTATCCGAATCGACCATCCGCGATCAAGGCTGATTGGTGTGTGCACTGATCAGTTCTTTCCATCCTATTCCAAGGGGACTTCTACGCTACCATGGCGTTTTCTGCCAAGGCAAGCGAGGCAAGGCCTCGCCCCTCATGATCCATCACGGTTCATGCGGGTGGGACGGATCCTGGCAGAGCAGCGGAGGCAGTGTTATGCTTATTCGTAACCTCGTGGGAGTCAACGAATCGGCCCCTGGCGCGTCAGTCCTATCCAGAAGGTGAGGGCGATGCCACAGATCTCTCCTCCGCATACTATCACCCAACTGGCACTCCCGCTCATCTCATCGCCGAGCCTGAGCCTCTTTGCACTGTGCGCCATCCTGTCTGTCTGGCCCTCAGTTACTCTGGCAGAAGTCCGAGTCGTGACCGCCCAGGGTGAATACCGGATGGGAGACCGTGACACCAGAGAAGACGCCATCCGCCTCGCCACCGAAGCGGCCAAACGAAATGCCCTGGAGCAGGTCGCCGTCTACCTCGAAAGCATCACAATCGTGGACGGTCTGGATGTGACGAAAGACGAGATTCGAACCTATACCGCTGGGTTGGTCCTTGTCCTGGAGCAAGAGACCAACACGACACTCGATGGCAACACCATCGTTGTCACAACGGATCTGGTCGCCCAGATCGATACGGAAGAAGTGCGACAGGCTATCGCGGCCTTGCGGGAGAACGAGGACGCTCGGCATCAACTCGTCGCGCTGCAACAGGAAAATGACCAACTACAACAGGACCTCGACGCGGCGAATCAGGCCTTGGCACAAGCCTCGACCGCGGAGCAGACACAGCAGGCGGCCCAGCAACGCCAAGACATCTTGAATCGGGTGCAATCGAACGCCATGGTCTCGCAAGCCTGGACGGATTGGGTGCTCGTCTCGCCGGCTGTCTATCCCTCTCCCTGGGTGGGGCGAGCCCAGACCCAGGCGCTCCTGAACGCCGCACAGGGCTTGTATCCCACCAGCCCACATGTCCAAGTGGCACAACAAGTGATTGCCACAAAACAGCCGCTGGCGTCGCTACAACCGCCCGTTCCCCCTGCACCGGGAACGAGGCAGCCGATCATGGCACGCCATCAGATCACGCCGTCGCCGGAATCGCAGACTGTTCCACGAACGTTGAACGAAATCACGCAGAACACACCGACAGCACCACCGCACATCGGCAATCAACCCGGCGTCATACATCAGATGCCGCCCTCGACGGGATCGAGAAGGTTGACCGATGTCCGCCAGTTGAATCCCTTCTTGCCACCACCGAGCGCTGCTCCACCCGTATCGCAACAGACTCCGATTCCCGGCTCACGATCAGCTCGCGCACTTCAGCAGTTTTTTCTGCCGTCGCAGGCAGCGGCGGGCGTTCCACCGGCTTTGCAACCGCCTGTGGCAAGACGATTACCTCCAGCGATAAATCAGATCTATCCGCCGACCCTCCATCAAGTACCACGCGTACCCAATCAAATCGCCCCGAGGGGGTTTGGTGGCGGAGGGCACAGTGGTGGAGGCGGTCGAGGAGGCGGAGTAGGGGGCGGCGGGCGTGGTGGGGGCGGAGGACGAGGGAGGTAGCGAGTGAGGAGCATACATAGTCAGTTGATTGTTGCATTGATCGCCACGGGCTGTTCAGCCTTGCTGCCGCTGCATTTGTTTGCTGCGGATTCAGGCGATGTACGAAGCCACGCGGAGCAATCCTTCGATCAACTCAAGCAGCACAGAGGGCAACAAGACTCCCCAAAAGCGTCGCCCGGAATGCGCCACAAGGTTGAAGATCTCAACAGCTATTCAGGCGATCACTATTTGATCGGCAAGGGCCAGGGGGACATGGCGAAAGGCCCAATCATCTGCCGGCGGGTGTCGGAACTTTCTGCCCGCACCGACTTGGCCAAACAGATTCGTATTCTGGTGAAGGAACATATGGTCGACCAAGTTCGCGAGCGGACAGGCCGAGAGGCGGAACAGGACATCGAGCTCACCAGGGAAGAAATCGTCCAGGAATATCTCCAGGGCGTGAAGATCGTCGATCGCCAAATCGACGAAGACAGCAAAACCTGTAGCGCGACCGCCGTCATGCCCAAAAGCCAGATCCAGCCTAATCCAGCACCCGACCACCTCGAACCCACCCGTTAGACGTGAATCGTTAAACGTGAAACGTTTCGGAAGAAGAGAGTACTCGGCCGTCCTACGTTTTACCTTTTACGTCTCACGTTTCACGGTTCCTGGGAGCGACTTTTTCAGCATCCTGCTAATCTTCCGTTGCAGTCCGTCACCAACATCGGATATGTAACTCCCCCATGCCGATCGAAAACAATTTTCAACATGATGAGATGTCGCGAAAAAATCCCGGCGAGCGCCTCACCGTTCGGGAGGTCGCCCCGACTGCCCTGCCAGAATCGCCCGCCGGGCAGGACGCGATGGCCGCGCTCGGCAAGCGCCTCTCGCAAACCGGTGTCCGTGTGATCGTCTTGCTGCACGGCTCCATCATGGGGACCGACGTCTTTGGGGTGCAACGGTTGGACGAGCTGGGCGGGCTCAACCGTGGCTACTCACGCGGCGTGGCGGGACTCGATGCCTTATTGGCCCTGATGCGCGAAAGCAGTAATGGCATTTCACCGCTGCCCGGTTGGTTGAAGCCACCGCTCGCGAATGATGACGCCATCAAGAGGCTGCTCGATGAGCAAATCGGGGATGCCGGCAATTTCACAAACGCCTACCTGGAACTGATGAGACAGTCGCTCAACCGAGGCCTGGATCGTCCGATCCATTGCGTCCGCGAGCTCTGGTCCTGTGAACACCATCACCTTGGCCGCGCCATGGCGGCTGTCTCGATGCTCGGACGTCTTCGCGACTGGGTCGAGGCAGACAAGCTGGGCCAAGGAGATCGGATCTTCGTGCAGGCTCATGGGCAGGCAGGGTTAGTCCTCGCCCTCGTCTCGAACCTCTTATGTGTGGCCTCGAGCAGCAGCCGGACACGGCTGTTCGCCCTCTTGTCGGCTTTTGTCTCGCAGGTCAATCGACCAGACATCGCCTTGACGATCCAACGTGTCGCTCCGCTGCTGTCGAATGGCACCCTCCTCAATGGAGCGACGCTGGACGTCGTCACGTTTGGTATGCCAGTACGCTACGGGTGGGATCCGTCCGGATTGGGCAAACTGCTGCACATCGTCAATCATCGAAATCTTCGGACCGATGGAAAGACCTGGCTCTCAAAAATGGAGTTGCCTCAGATCACGATGGAGATGCCGATCGCGTGGGGTGGAGATTATGTACAGGAGCTGGCCGTGGCCTGCAGCGATGCCGTGCCGACGACTGAAGTAGCCAAGGCGGCCAATAAAGCCCTCTGGGAACTCGTGGAGCCGTTTGATGGATTCGAACGATGGCTCGAATGTGCCCGCCGCGCCGTTCGGATCCCCAGTGAGGGGATTGGCATTCTCGCAGATTACAAAGATTCCACCGGGTCAACCAATGTGCGCGACCACTACTACGGTCACGCGGCCTATACTCGTCTCAACGCGATGCTGTTCAACACAACCGAGATCGTTCGCACCCTCTATTCGTAGAGGACCATCTCGACCACCAATCTCCCCAAGGATGTTCAAAAGGGCCAGACTTCTCACCCGCCCAACCCTGGCGGCTACTTCACCCGCCCGCCCTGAGTCTGCCAAGACAGCCTCTTCGCCCAGGGACGCGCCTTATCCCAAGCAAGTCCGCAGCTCCGAGGCTGACCCTCGTTTCACGTTTCACGCCTCACGTTTCACGGCTCTTGGGAGCGACGCGAGAAAGCGGCCTGGAGCAAGGCGCGTCTCGGCGCGCCGGGGTTGGGTGGGTAAGAAACCGCCGCCCTTTTCAAAATCCGCTACCCTTCACGCAGCTGCACCGCTAAAGGTTCCCAGGAAAATATGCCGTCAAGGTAGGCATGGCCGTTCGGCGTGGTGGCAACGAGTTCGATGGATTCGTAAACACTGATCGTCGTGCCGCTGCCGGCTGAGGCGGAGACTTGCATTGTAAGGGCCGCGCTCGGCGCTGGTGACGCAATGTCCTGATGTGTCCGCAATTGTTTGGGCGAGGCGAGAAGATTCACGAACTGGGCGGACGGCGCCTGACGAAACTCGCCGTCATAGGTCACCCACAGCCGCACAGCGGCCGACACATGGGCATACCACTCGTCTCCGACCGCGTTCGATTCGACCCAATTAAACAGGGTGTTCACCCGCGACATGATCGACACCTTCGTCGGTTCCAACGAGGCGGGAATCTGCAGCAGGGTCGTGTAGCCCGCGTGGACATACCCAAGCGTATCCCAGAGCGAAGGATTCGCCCCGACGCGCGCCTGGAGCGATTTATTCGGCAGCACCTGTTCCACATAGTGGGGATTTGCAGCAAGACGGAGATAGTGCGTGTCTTCAAGGTATTTGATCTGATCGAGCTTGCACAAGGTTTCATCCCGATCGCCGAATCCGATGGTGTTCGGCGCCGAGACACTTTCCGCTCCGGTAAAGATCAGCTTGCTCCAGCCGATCGGCGCAATGCAGCTGGCACTCGCCGACCCGTTCAGCTTTTCC
>JBGPVY010000037.1:0-16531 GCA_041491905.1 Nitrospiraceae bacterium
TCAATGTGCATGGCTGCGGGGGTATGGTTAAATCGTTTCAGTCTCACCCGGTCATTTGGGCTCACCCGGATCACATCCACCATGATCCAGGGCGTGTGAACCAAACTGACTACCGCCAGGCCGATGTCGATAAAGGACTCCTCGCCTTCCAACCATAACTGGACTTTCACAAGATCCCCCTGCTCTCAGGTAATCAGGGGTGATGAGCTTATGTCCATCCTCTAAACTTTCGAGAACGCACCCGTCCGCTTGAAGCTGCGTGCTCGCGAGCGGAAGCACGCAGTCAATAGTAAATCTCGGACTATCTCCCCCGGTCTGTTGTGTCCCCTGAGCCATCATGTTATGCGTAGATAGTGTGGGAAAGGGGTGCTCGCCCTTTCCCCAAGAGGTGTGGGGCTTACACGAAATGGTGGTGACCGCAAGACACAGTAGGGCCGATCCGCAGCCGGTGCCGCCGTGGGCGTGGCGGAAGCGGCCGGCTTTAGGCCGGGGAATTGTCCGTGATTGAGCGATCGTGCCACGACCGAGGATGGTTTCACGGGCACTGGCGATGACCCCTTGCCGGCACTCCTCACGCACTTCTATCGGGTCCGACCTCGAGGGCCCCGTCCGACGTGGCGAGCACGGTCCGGAGGCTCGCCATCAGTGCCTCATCGTGGATGGGTTTTTGCAGATAGGCGGCCGCACCCAGACGCCGCGTCTGCTCTTCCGCTTCCTGTCGATCACGGACGGTGACTACGATGACGGGAATATGGCTCAGCAATCGGTTGCTTTTGAGTCGTTCGAGGACGAGGAGCCCATCCCCTCCAGGCATTCCGAGGTCTAAGAGGATGGCCTGGGGTTGGTGGAGCCGGGCCGCAGCGATGGCTTGCATCCCGTCGGCGGCCCACACGGGATGAAAGTTATGGGTTTGGAGGATCGTGCTCAGCAGGCGCCAGCTATCGACGTCGTCATCGATGATAAGAATTTTGGATTTCACGAGGGACCTCCCTTCAAAAGCAGCGTTGCCCACAGCGGAGTCCCGTACTTCCTTTAAGACAAGGATACCAGATGTACGGGCTCGCGGGAGACCAGGAAGGGGTACCTCGGAGGCGGGGTGGGCAAGCGCGGATTCGGTCGGTACTGGGAAAGTGTGAATCGTGTGGGGCACAACAAGGCGGGTTCGCGGTGATGGTCAGTCGACGGGCGTCAATGTCGCGGGTGGCCGGATGGGCTTTCGTAGTTTCTCCGTGCTCTGATCAATCACCTTCAAGGCGTCCAACTGGGCCTCTAACTCCGCAATGCGCTTCTCTCGCTCTCTGATTTGTCGCTGAAGGGACTGCACGACACTTGAGTCGACCGCAGCCGGATCGCTTGTCTTGTCCGCTGAGGTGGTGGGCAGCGTTCCGCACGAGCCTAGAATCATGGCCAAAAGCAGACTACCTCCCAGGCTGCTCCAGGCCCTTTTCCGCATCATGCTCATGGTCTAGATGTGCCATTAGGCGCCACATCCCGCAAGAATTTTCCTGATTCTGACCGGTCCCAGGAGAGGCGCGATGGAGAGGGTGGTGTCGCCCCACACATTGGGCGGAACTGAATCGGCCTGCATTGTGGGCTCACCTGGTCGTGCCTATGAGGACTGACGTGCGGAGAGCGGACAGTTTAATTGGAGTTCATCCGTTTGGTCGGCTCTACAAACACGAGTTCGGTGCGATGCTGGATGGGACCGCCGTCGAGACCCCCATGTAACTGACGGTCGTTGAACAATCCGAGATGCTTCCCGAGGTTCACCAAGGCATTGAGCTTGTCGTGTAACTTGATCGTCACCCGCCGCTGAAGCCCCCTCCTCTCGACCCTGGTCTCTGCAATCACGGACGCTTGTTCGGGAGTGATCTTGGACAGGTCGATGGTGGGATTCTCTGGATCAGAGAGGTCCAGATAGTCCTGCATATTGGCGAAGCCGATCCTCGCCATCTCCGCAACGACCTTCTTGGCCATCACGCCGGCCTTCTCCGCCAGTGCTTGCTTCCCTTTGGCAATTGCCTTCGACACCATAACATTTGATAACAGCCTGGATGACTGTTCCTGCGCGGTCTTTTTGCTGTACCCCGCTCGAATCGCCGCTTGGGTGGCATTCACATCCATCAGATATTCCTGGACGAATCGCTCTTGTTTCGGTGTGAGTTTGCTCCTCTCACTGGTCATACGATAGGCTCCGCGACGACATCTCGGGCGAACTGGACAAGCTCTTCTGCCAAGCGGTCCCCGTCTTTGACACCGGGGAACGTTACGCCCAGATAGCGGGGGTGCTTCTTCCAGCTATCCACCTCATTCAGCCATCGACGGAAGAACTTCTGGGCTGCTCGTCGTTGCCGCTTCTCGGCGGGGCTCCACCGTATTCGTATTTGGTGCAGCATGGCTTTGACCGTCGATCGAGAAGCTCGAGAGCGCTTTTGTTGCTTGGCTGTGGTCATCGTGCTCCTTCCTACCTCATAGAGAACGGTCGCCGGGGCCAGTCATACCTGACCATCCTCCTCGGACTGAGACAGCGGCACATGGGCCAACTCCTCTCGGCCGCAGTACTCCACCAACAGGTGCCGGCCAATCAAATCCGGCAAACTCGAACACTGCTTGAGGCGATCGTGTCCAGACACCGGGCCGCAGGGGGCAAATTTAGCCCCAGCCAGCAGATCGCCGAATTTCTCAAGTGGAGCGCCGTACTGCAGGGCGATGCTCATTAGGCGGGCGATCACGTCGTAGAGACCGATCAATTCGGAGGAACAGTCCGGACCTTTCACGCGCAGAAAGATTTCTGCCGGTCGTGTGTCGTCATGCACGCTGAGGTAGAGCGTACACTGACCGGCGATCTTCATTTTTTGCGTGATGTGATGACGGCGGGCGGGAAGAGCGCGACGACGTGGAACCGCTTGTCCTAATATCGGACACGCATTTTGTAACTCGTTGTAAATCCTTGTCACTCATCGGACGACTCCGAAGCATCATCCTGTTGTTTTTCTTCAGATTCGTCTGTCCTCTCAAGGCTTAAACACGGGTTCAAATCCCGTTGGGACCACCACGCCAAGCTCGCTCAGACCGCGCGCGCCTCGCCCACGATTGTGCGTGAACAAACCCTTCAGTAGGAGATTCCCCCATAATCCGCTTGCACGGCCCAGAGCCATTGATTTGACTATGGCACAGGAATAATCCCTCTCGGGAGATCTTCTTACGCCACCTCCAGTGAGGCGGGCCGCGCCTCTGAGTGCGTACGTCATGGAGATCGTTGAATCCACGTCTCGATCGTTCAGGATCGTGTTGATCGCGCTCCGCCGTCCTCTTCCGTCAAATGTGGGGGTTCGATGAACAGGTCATGCGTCCTCACGAACCCGGACGCGGCGAGGGATTTCTCGGGGTGCAACTTCGTTGACGCCTCTATCGTTGGTTGTGTATAAAGAATGCGCCGTTTCTCCATTCACTTCTAAGGTAGGTAGACTCTCCATGGGTGCACGTGAATTCCACGATGGGGCGCAAGATGGACTCGAAGCGCTCGAGCCACTCGACCCGGAACAGATCGGGTCCTTCGACGGCCTGCTGACTGCTATGCGAAAGACGGCCTTTGGGGGCCGCAGCTTGGGCGAAGCCTACGAAGTGCTTTGGGCGATGATCGAAGACCCCGACTGCTTCGTCGTGTTGACGCTGTCAGGGGCGATGACCATTGCCAAGATGGGCAAGATCATCAGTTCGATGATCGATTATGGGATGGTGCAATGTGTCGTCTCGACCGGTGCATTGATTGCCCATGGGCTGAGTGAGTCGGTTGGTAAAACACACTATCGGCACCATTCGTCCATGTCCGATGAAGAGTTGTTCAAGAAGGGCTACAATAGGGTCTACGACACGCTGGAGATGGAGTCCAATCTCAACTATGTTGAGCATGTCGTCGCCCGAACGATGAAGCGGATGGATCAGGACCAGTCTCTTTCCTCCGAGATCCTCACCCGTGAGCTGGGGAAGACGCTCGCGGAAGAATATGACGGAGCGGGTATTCTCAAAAGTGCCTATGTGAAAAAAGTCCCGGTCTTCATCCCTGCGTTTACCGATTCCGAGATGGGGCTGGATCTTGGAACCTGGGCCATGAGTCGAGAGCTCGATCGGGCTCGTGCGCAGGTAAACGGGGGCAGTGATCTTGATGTGCTGCGCGCGATTCATCGCTCCTGTCCTTCGTTCAATCCCTACCTCGATCTCAACAGTTATGCGAGCCATGTCATCTCGGCCAAGCGGCGTGGGATCTTTACGATTGGCGGGGGAGTGCCTCGCAATTGGTCACAACAGGTCGGCCCCTACATTGAGATCTGCAATACACGGCTCGGCCTCAATGTGCAGCCACCTCGGTTCCGGTACGGTGTGCGCATCTGTCCGGAACCGGATTATTGGGGCGGGTTGAGCGGCTGTACCTATCAAGAAGGCATTTCGTGGGGGAAGTTTGTCCCGCCGGAAGAAGGCGGGCGCTTTGCTGAAGTGTTGAGCGATGCCACGGTTGTCTGGCCTCTCCTCATGGTCGGGTTGCTGGAGCGCTTAAAACAAAAGCACACTCCCCGCACGTGATGGGCGCGCACCTCTTTCGCACAGTTGCTGCGGTGTTGCTGCTGTTTCTCGTGCTGCTGACTCAGGCTGGTGCTGGGTCGGTCACGGACGACGGACGAATCAGAGGGAGCGCGGACGCACCGATCACCTTGATCGAGTATTCTGACTTCACGTGTGGATATTGTGCGAAGTTCTTTCAGCAGACCTGGCCTCGCTTGCAGGCCAAATATATCGATACGGGTAAAGTGCGGTTTGTCTATCGCGACTTTCCTCGGGCGGACCAAGGGGTCGGCGTTGAGGCTGCGGTGGCGGCGCGCTGTGCCGGAGCCCAGGGTCGATTTTGGCCGATGCACGATCGGCTTTTCAGCGAAGGAGGCCGCTTAGACTCGGGATCGTTCAAAGGTTACGCGAAGGTGATTGGCTTGGACCAGACGGCATTTGCCAAGTGTTTCGACGAGCGGCAATATCTCGAATCCATTTCCCAGGATCGCCAAGAGGCGAACCGGTGGGGATTTCATGGCACCCCCGGCTTTATTCTGATGCGAACGGCTGGTGGGCCCACTGAGAAAGAGCCGGCGGTCGCGATTCCCGGCGCAGTCCCGTTCGACGAGTTTGCCGAGGAGATTGATCGCATGCTGGTCAATGCCCCACACTCCCAGGGAGAACTCACCGAGCCTCACGGGTCGACGGCGGTGGCACAAAACAGTCAATTCATCATTCACTAAGGATTACCTATGTCTGCAACACAATCGTTTTGGTCTGTTCCGCAACCCGAGGGGGAGCCAGCCTATTGGATGTGCATGTCGTGCTTGTCGGAAGTCTTCTATCGCAAGGTGCCGATGCCGGATTGCCCGACGTGCCACGGCGTCTCGACCTATGAGGCCTTCACGCTTGAGGCGATTCGTGATTGGGGCACAGAGGATTTAGTTGCCAAAGCCGGTATCGCCCAACAGGCTGCCAATCTTGAGCCAGCGCCTGCGGCATCGGTTAAGTCCGCCGACTGAGTCTTCACCACCCGCGGGGCGTCTCTCGTGCAGGAACCACGTCCATTCTTGATTGGAGGTCTGTGGCGGCACGGGGAGACCGTTGTCCCCGTGAACAATCCGTTTACAGGTCAGCTACTCGCCGAGGTGTCGAACGCGAGTTCCGCCGAAACCGAGGCGGCGATTCAATCGACGGTCGATGCCGAGGCCGTCATGAGGGCTTTGCCGTCCCACGCCCGCTATCATGTGTTGCAAAAGATCGCAGGTGGGCTCTATGACCGACGTGAGGAATTTGCCCGCCTGATGACGGCTGAAGCCGGCAAGCCGATCACCGAAGCGAAGCGGGAAGTCAATCGGGCTGTTCAGACATTTACCATTGCGGCTGAAGAAGCCAAGCGCATTCCAGGCGAGGTGCTCCCTCTCGACTGGACGCCGGGGACGGATTCCCATCTCGGCATTCTCCGTCGGGTTCCGATCGGTCCGGTGCTCGGGATCACTCCCTTCAATTTTCCCCTGAACCTTGTGGCCCACAAGGTCGCTCCGGCTCTAGCCGCCGGCAATTCCATTCTCATCAAGCCGGCGCCACAGACACCCCTGACCGCGTTACTCTTGGGCGAAGTGGTTCTGGAGGCTGGACTTCCTCCTGGTGCACTCAACATCCTGCCCTGCGACAACAGGATGGCAGAACAGCTTGTCGTCGATCCTCGCTTTAAACTCCTGAGCTTTACCGGCAGCGCCGCCGTCGGATGGATGCTGAAGGCCAAGTGCGGGAAGAAGAAGGTGGTGTTGGAACTCGGCGGGAACGCGGGCGTGATCGTGGAGCCCGATGCCGATCTCGAGTTTGCCGCACAGCGCTGCGCGGTCGGCGGGTTCGGGTATGCCGGTCAGACCTGTATCTCCGTTCAGCGAATCTTTGTCCATCATTCCATCGCGGACCTCTTCACCACGAAGCTCCTGTTACAAGTTGCGCGTATGAAGGCCGGCGACCCGAGCGACGATTCGACGGTGGTTGGACCACTGATCAATCCGGCCGCGACCCATCGCGTCGAGACGTGGGTCGGGGAAGCCGTGTCGCAAGGAGCGCAGGTGCTTCTGGGAGGCAAACGCATGGGCTCGGTGATGGAGGCGACTGTGCTCTCGCACGTCACGCCAACGATGAAAGTCTCTTGTCAGGAGGTGTTTGGGCCGGTGGTAACGGTGACCCCCTACCGGCACTTCGGCGAAGCGATTACGGCGCTCAACCAGTCCGACTATGGGCTCCAAGCCGGAGTGTTCACCCAGGATGTGAATAAAATTTTTCATGCCTTTCGGCACCTTGAAGTTGGGGCCGTGCTGGCAAACGAGATTCCGACATTTCGCGCCGACCATATGCCGTATGGTGGCGTGAAGGACTCCGGGCTCGGGCGTGAAGGGGTTCAGGCCGCGATCGAGGATATGACCGAGCCCCGCCTGCTGGTGTTGAACCTCAAATCACCTGCCGAGGCTTAGCAGGATGCTGAAAAAGTCCGCCAGCGCCACAGACCGTGGCGCGGAAGCGCAAGACGTGCGTGAAAGGCGCGACGTAGACAGATTGGATTTTCACCTCGTCTCGCCCGTCCCGCCAGTCTCGCGTCCTGTTGTCCCAAACCTGCAGGCCATCGACGTTCTGCTGTACTGAAATAGTTGTTCCGAATCGTGCCAGAGAAAAAATCGTCGCAGGATATTGCGAAGCTCTGCCAATCTTGGTACAACAGCGACCCTGTGCCTACATGATGCTTACTGTGGGCGTGCATTTCAGCTAACGAGACGTCCGCCACCCGGTTGGTCGGACGAAGTAAGGAGAAGAGACGATGGTACCTACGCAGATGTTTCTGACGCGAGGCGTCGGAGTCCACAAAGAAAAGCTGGCCTCCTTCGAGCAAGCCTTACGTAGCGCCGGCGTCGCCTATTGTAACCTTGTCACGGTGTCGTCGATTTATCCGCCGAATTGCAAAATTATCCCGCGCGCGCGCGGCGAGAAGTTATTGAACCCCGGTGAAATCACGTTCTGTGTGATGGCGCGGTCGGAAACGAATGAACGGAATCGCCTGGCCTCCGCGTCGATTGGGTTAGCGATCCCGACCGATCGTCGAACCTACGGGTATCTGTCCGAACACCATGCGCATGGCGAAACCGATGAAGAGACGGGTGAGTATACGGAAGACTTGGCCGCACAGATGTTGGCCACGACGCTCGGTGTCGCGTTCGATCCGAACATCGCGTGGAAAGAACGGGAACAAGTCTTCAAAATGGCCGGCAAGATCGTTCGGACCCTCAACATCACCCAGTCCGCTATCGGAAAACCCAATCGCTGGACGACGGTGATCGCATTGGCAGTGTTCATCCCAGAAGAAAATCTGCCGAAGCGGCGTCGTTAGCCTGCCGCATGAGCATACACCTATGACGCTTCCCGCCGGATGGGAAGGTATCGACCAGAACTTTCTTGGGCTCGCGGAGCCCTGGTGCCATCCTGATCAGGCGGGTGTCTACGTTCTGCCTGCGCCCTACGAACATACCTCCAGCTATGTGCGGGGCTCCGATCGAGGCCCGTCAGCCATCATCGAGGCGTCTCAACAAGTCGAGTTATACGACGAAACGCTCCGGTGTGAGCCCTATCGAGAGTGGGGCGGGGTTGCCACCATCCGCTCGCTCGATCTTGACGGCAAAGTCGATCAGAAGGCGGTGGATGCGATTGATGCGTTTGTCACTCCCCATGTCGGTACCGGGCGGTTTGTTGTCACCTTGACCGGGGAGCATACCGGCGCGCTTGGGGCCATCCGAGCCCACGCCCGACGCTATCCTGATCTTTGTGTGGTGCAGATCGATGCGCATGGCGACTTGCGGAAGGCCTATCAAGGGAACCCGTATAGCCACGCCAGCGTGATGGCCCGGGTGGTCGACGACGGGTTGCCGTTAGTCCAAGTCGGCATTCGTTCCATTTCTTCCGAGGAAATCGATCGCATTAAGGGCACCGATCGAATTGCCACGTTCTTTGCCGCCACGATTCTTGACCCGTCCGGCCCCCACGAAGGCAAGGCTTCCCGCTGGGTTCCCGATGTCGTGAAGGCCTGTCGTGGGCCGGTATACCTGACCTTCGATTGTGACGGGCTTGACGCCTCGCTGGTCCCCGCGCTCGGCACCCCCGAGCCTGGCGGGTTGGGATGGTACGACATGGTGAACCTCGTGACGGCCTTGGCCAATGGACCTGGTATCCTCGGGATGGATATCAGCGAGTTGGCCCCGATCGAGGGGTTTGTCGCTCCTCAGTTTTGTATCGCCCGATTGATCTACCGCATGCTGGGACGGATTAAAGCGGGCCGTCGCGTCCACTAACAGGATCCTGAAAAAGTCCGCCAGCAGGGGAGGGATGGCCCGGTGAGTCCTCTGTGCTCGCGCAACGCGCGGCCTGAGAAGGCCCTCGTTGAACGCGCGCGGTGGGGGACTCATCCGGTCCATCCTGGGAATAACATACACGAGCAAGCCTGCAAGGATCATCGTTGGTCGCTCGCTGCGGCCTTGTTTGGGAAAAGGCGCGTCCCTGGGCAAAGAGGCTATCTTGGCAGACTCGGGGAGGGCGGGTGAAGTAGCCGCCAGGGTTGGGCGGGTGAGAAGTCTGGCCTTTTTGAGCACCCTGAGACTATGTTGACTCGGCACCGGCATGTAAGATTCCAACGGTGTATTGTGTGTAAACTGAGTTTTCCCGCAGCCTGCTAAAACGGCATACCCACGCTGTGACCGACAAGCTTCGCATCAATAAGTTTTTTACACACCACGGCATGTGTTCTCGGCGAGAGGCCGATCGCCTGATCGAGTCCGGTCGCGTGACCATCAATCAGCGGGTGGCCCGCTTGGGAGATCAGGTCGGTCCTGACGACGTCATCGCACGAGATGGACAGGTGATTCCCTGGGGAACGGCCTCGCTCTATATCAAGTATTACAAGCCGGTGGGTGTGACGACGACCAGTGAGTCGCATGTGCCTCGTAACATCATTGCGGAGATTGGCCATCCGGAACGGATCTTTCCGATCGGCCGACTCGACAAGGACTCGTCCGGCCTCATCCTTCTCACGAACGACGGGGACATCGTGAACGAGATTCTAAGAACTGAGCACGGGCATGAACGGGAATACGAGGTGTCGGTCGATCATCCATTCGATCAGACGTTCATCGACCGCATGGCTCAAGGGGTCGTCATTCTCGAGCGCCCGACCAACCCCTGCCGGATTGAACGACTCGGCCCCGCACGGTTCCGCATCATCCTCACCGAAGGACGCAATCGACAGATTCGGCGTATGTGCCAAGTCTTGGGGTATCGGGTACACACGCTGCATCGTGTTCGGATCATGCATGTGACGCTTGACGGATTGGTACCCGGAGCGTGGAAACCGCTCACCGGAGAGGAGCGTGTGCAGCTTTTTCAGGCTGTCGGACGAGGCAGCAATCCAAGCCCGCATAATTCATGAGCCCTTCTGGCTTTAATCACGGATTCGCAGCTGCGATGAGCCTTGGGCTGGCAAGCTCGCCGACGGGCACCTCCATTGACAACCACGCCGTCGGAATTCACCCTAGCTCGCACACCGTCCACGGAAAACAACACCCAGTATGGTCACCACGTGGTGGAGCCCCCAAATCAATGCACTGCTTGGCAGCCTCGTCGTGGCGGCGGGTGCCTGGCTGGCCTGGGACTCGTTCTCACCCTGGGGAGTCTTTCTCGTCGCAGGAGGCGTCGCAGGGTTTCTATTCTGGCAGGGGCGCACGATTGGACTGGTCTGGGCCTGGGCCACCCTGTTGCTTGGCGCGGAGAGTCTTGCGTGGTCCATCGTCACGATGGTTCAGGTCCGCTCGACCACAACAGAGCCGACCGACGAACAAATGGGGACGATCCTCTCAGCCGTTGTGACGGGACTCCTCTCGGCGGTCTTTTGGATCACTCTCTCCTAATGGGCTCTTCAAACGAGCCGGCCAGCCCATCGCCGCCTCATCAACCAATGCGACCGACAGCCAGCCACCTCCGCCGCAAGCATGACGCCTTCGCAGACCCAGATAAGACCTACCACATCTCGATCGGATCGACGTCGACATCGAATTTGATGGCTCGGCGCTGATACGTCCGCTCCATTTCCTTGACGGTGATCCGCACCGCTTCGAGCCTCGCTTCCCGTTCGGACGATTTCAGGAGAATTTGCCACCGATACCGTCCCCGGAGTCTCGGCACCGGAGAGGGGACTGGCCCCAGAACAGTGAGACGGTCGGGCCGACCAATCGATTGAGGCGTCGAAGGGGCCATGGCCGTCTGTCCGGCCACGGACGGTGAAGAGCAGGCGGTGAGCCGAGCCACCCAGTCCGTGGCAGCGTCGCGAACCATTTTCTCGTTGGTCCCCGATACGAGAAGGGCGATCAGATAAACCGCGGGTGGATACCCCAATGCAGTCCGATGGGACAGCTCCTCCGATAAGAAGATGGATTCGTCGTCCTGAGCCACAGCCTGAATCGCATGATGAGATGACAGATAGGTCTGCACAATAACCTGGCCGCCAGCCCCTGCCGGATCGGCGAGACTGACCGCATCGAGGATCGTATGATAGGTACGTTCGGCGGATCGGAAATCCGGTACGCTGAGTCCTGCGTCCGCCTGCACAATCCCGACTAGGCCCATCGTCGGGAGAGGCCCACGCCGCAACAGCAGTTGTGTCCCGACGATGATATCCCACTCCCCTTGCTCGACCCTCCGCCAGAGGGCTTTGGCCTGCTGTGGCCGCCGCATGGTATCTCCATCGAGCCGAATCACTGCCGCGTGAGGAAACAATCGCGTTGCATCCTCTTCCACCCGCTCTGTGCCCTCCCCGATCAACTGCATGCGAGGGCCGGAACAGGAGACGCAGGTCTCGGGGATGGGCGTAACGTCCCCGCAGTAGGAACAGCGCAGATGACCCGCCTGCCGAGAGTACATCAGCGCCACGCGACAGGCAGAACAGCGGGGAACCTGGCCGCAGTCACGACAGACGAGGGCGCCGGCATAGCCCTTCCGATTGAGAAACAACAGGACGCCGGCCCGGCGACCGATTGCTTGCTCAATGGCCCGAACGAGCGGCTGGCTCAGCACCGTGCCGCGACCATGATCGCGTAAATCGACGACCTCTACGCTCGGTCGCGCATCAGATGGCATGAGCTTACATACAACGATCCCACGTTGCTCCACCGCCGCTTTAGTCTCAAGGGAGGGATGGGACGAACTCAAGACCAACGCCGTCTGTTCATCCTGCGCCCTCAACCAGGCCACGTCTCGTGCATGGTAGCGTGGTTCTTGTGGTTCTTTGAGCGCTGCATCTTCTTCTCCCTCGACCCAGATCACCCCGATTGCAGTCAATGGGAGAAAGATGGCCGACCGGGTCCCCACGACCACGCCAACGACCTGTCGATGAATCTGATCCCACATCTCGGCTTTCACCTGGTATGAAAGACCGCTATGGAAACAAACTGGGGAGATGCCTGTCTCGTCATCACGGATCAAGCCTGCAACCCATTGGGCCCGTTCTGCTTCGCCAACGATGATGAGGACCGTCTGTCTACGGTTGAGCACCAGGCGAACGGCCTGCTGCAACAGCCTCAATCGATCGGTCCAGGACGCCTGCACCAGAACCCGAGACGGTCCTTGGCCTCTCAGCGCCTCGAACAGTGGCTCCGCCCAAGACATGACTGGGTCAGGAATGAGCGGTGCGGTGATGCTGAAATTGCCCTGGTTCGCCTGTCTAAATGGTCGGACGAGAGGCGCCGGCGAGGCCGACGGCAGGTCCTGGACCTCCACCACCCATCCGCGAGACTTGAGATCGTGCAACAAGTTGCCCGGACCAGGACTGCGGGACGACCGGCGAACTCCTGAAGGTTTCTCCCTAAGACGTGTGAGAAGTGCCCGCGCCTTCACCGAGCAGGGTTCCCGAGCCGCGAGTACGGCCCGCCCTTGCTCCGTCAGTTCGTAATGGCTGACCTGCGCTCGTGGCTTGGGTGCCGGAGGCAACACCAACCTGAGACATTGTCCCCATGGCGCGACATACTGTTCGGCCACCTGCCGTGAGAGATGGAACAGGTTCGAGGCCACATCTGTTGCGGCCCCCTCCGGGAGCAAGGAGCGAATCTCCTTGAGGCGTGCTCGATCAAGACCTTGAGGAAGGACGTGGGAGAGGGCGATCACAGCTCCTTGGAGGATCGACCGTCCGAAAGGCACGAGCACTCGATGTCCAATACGCAGCGTGGGTCGGAGCGACAATGGCACGGTGTAGGTGAACGGTCCTGCCAGATGCCGTGGGACAATGACATCTGCGAATAGGGCCTCTGGCTCTGTGCGTGGAGGGGCTACCTGCGTCGCAATCATGCGACATTGTAGCAGCACAGGAAAAGGGGGAACAACGAGAGAGAGAATAGAAGCGATCTGAAGGGGAATCGGGGAGGGTTGACGTTGAATCGTCAACCCTCCGCACGATACTCGATGAATTTACTGTGGAGGGGCGACCGGAGCAGCGGGGTTCTGATCTGAATTGCCCTGGCCACCTGATGCCGGAATCTTCGCCGGAGTAGTATCCGCAGGGGCAGATGAGGGCTCCACCTTGGACGAACCAGTTGGAGCCACTGGGATCGTCTGGTCCACTGCGGAGGTCGGAGCTTCGCTTTCTGCTGAACTGAGACGGGACAAGCTGTATCCGTTATCGCCGGTCTCAATTGGCTTCGCCGCCGGCTCAGACTGTTCCCCGGCTGACTCGGGCGACGAATAGAGCACGATGTCGACACGACGGTTCTTCTGTCGACCCACTTCAGTCGCATTGCCGGCTACCGGCTTCGTATCGCCATAGCCGACTGACGAAAGCTTCGCCGAATCGATCCCGCCCTTCTCAATCAAGTAGCGGAGGACACCCCCAGCCCGAGCTTTCGACAAGTCCCAGTTCGTCTGGTAGAGCGACTTAAGGGAAGGACCGATTTCCATGTTATCCGCATGGCCCTCGACTCGAATCAACCGATCGCCGGCAGTGGTCTTGAGATACGCAATCAGTTCATCGAGCACCTGATAGTACTCGGACTTGATCGTGGCGTCGCCCGATTCAAACCGAAGCTGCTTCGTCAAATCGCCGAGGCTGATTCGGGTTTCGCTGGCGGCATTCTGGACCTGGAACTTGCTTGGAGAAGAAGCCACAGCAGGGGCGACATCCAGAGACTGCTGGGGTGATTGAGAAGTCGGCATGGCCTCAGGAGCAGGAGCATGAACCTTCACCCTGAAGCGATCGCCCTTGAGAATGCGGGAGATCGATTTTGTGATCAGCGCCGTGGCAGTTCGATCTTCCATGGACAGGATTTTCAATTCGCCCACAACCCGTTGAGGAAGGCTCCCTCCGGACCGAACTATCTCCATTCGATCCCCAGACCTGATCCCATCGTCCCGTCCCCGGTCCAGATAGACGATATTCCTTTGCGCTACAAGGTTCATTATTCCCATGTTGGACTGGAACTCCACAACCCGTCCCTCCACATCGCCGGCGGAAAGCTGGTCAACCGCTGCTCCCTCGTCAGTCGGAGGCACGAACTTCATTACCGGATCACCAGGCGATACAGCTGCGTAGGCCCGCATGATCTGAACAGTGGTCAGGTCCTTGTCAATTTGGCTCACCTGAACCACAGCGAGCCGATTGACCAAATGACCCAGGTATTGACCAGTGGTGGGATGGAATACTTTGTGCGCTCGTCTGTAGATCGTGAAAAGATCTCCAGGCGCGACATCGCCTGGACTCTTCAGTCGGAGGTACAGGACATCCTGGCTTCCCAATATCATGTGATCTCCGGTAGTCTGATTGTCACCGGTAATCACGTTCACGAACCCATCCTGTGGAGTCGATCGCTGAATGGAGCCGGACGAATAGGCCAAGGCCGGTTCTCCGAATCGGATCGAATTGGAGTCGTCGGCTGCCCAGGCTAGAGGAAGGAGCGGCGTGGCCAAGGTCCAGACCATGAGTGAGACGACACATTTCATTGAATAGTTAGCCATGGTGGTTGTCCTTCATGTAAGGCAAGTATTGCTGTCAAAACCATAGCAAATAGTCCTGCATTGTCAAGAATATTGAGGTCTTGCCCTCATTGACCCGCTAATTCATCCGATGCTATGGTGATCCGGAGAATGATTTCTCACAGATGGGGAACATCATGGTGCCTGACAAGCCTCCCGCCTACGGCGCTCAACGCCAAGATCGTCCTCGCATAGAGACCCAGATTCACCGACGCAAGAAAGCCAAGGCCTTCTCGGCGCTGGAGCCTGAATGGGATCAAATTGACCAAGTGCCGCCCTCCCACCTGCGCATGCCATCAGATCGTATGGCATCTGCCCCACCCAACAGGGCGAAAACCCCTCATAAATAGGTCACTCCAGCCGGACAACAGAAGTCTGTGAGTAGAGCAGGTTCTTCTTATGTAGACCCTCGCCCATGCCACCGGTTGCGTAGACGCCCTAAGACCCTGGCTATTCGCTTGCGGCTGGCGACGCCTTTCAGCGCAACAGAGCCTAGGACTTTTGGGTCAATCCCGCAGGTCCTTTGGACGCTTGCTATCCCCGTAATCCAGGGTCTAAAATTTCGCTCCCGTTGCATCTCAAGGTGTTGAAAGGTCAGCCCTATGAGCGGTTTTGAGTTACTCCTTGAGTACCTGACCAGATACTTTCCGATTCTGCTGTTTATTTTCGTGGCGCTGGTGTTCGGCGTGGCGACGCTACTCCTCAGTTATCTGGTCCAGCCGAAATATCCAGAACCGGAGAAGCACTCTACCTATGAGTGTGGATCGGAACCGTTCTCGGATGCTCGGATGCCCTTCCCGGTTCGGTATTACATCTTCGCGATGCTCTTCGTTATTTTCGATATTGAGGTCATCTTTCTGTATCCCTGGGCAGTGGTCTTCACCAAGATCGAGTTAATCGGTTTGATTGAAATGCTGGTCTTCATCGGATTGTTTTTGGTGGCCTATGTCTATGCTTGGCGCAAGGGAGCCCTGGAATGGGACTGATCCAAATTGGTCGTCATGATAAAGACGGCACGCCCGACATCGTAACCTCGACAGTGGAAAAAGCCGTCAACTGGGCTCGCAAGGGGTCACTGTGGCCCATGACGTTCGGCCTAGCCTGCTGCGCGATCGAAATGATCGCCGCAGTCTCGTCACGGTACGATATGGACCGCTATGGTGCCGGTGTCTTCCGGGCCTCACCGCGCCAGTCCGATCTGATGATCGTGGCCGGTACCGTCTGCCGGCGGATGGCCCCCGTCATCCGGAAAATTTACGATCAGATGCCCGAGCCGAAATATGTCATTGCAATGGGATCTTGCGCCACGTCAGGGAATATCTACGACAGTTATAGCGTCGTCCAAGGGGTCGATCGCTTTGTGCCGGTCGATATCTATGTGCCGGGTTGCCCTCCAACGCCGGAGGCACTCTTTGACGGCATCCTCAAGTTACAAGAACGAATTATGCTGAAACGCGTGTTCCTGAAACAACCGGATCAGGTCAAGCCCAGCCTTAAAATATAGGTCTCGATCGATGTCATTGCAGCAACTGGCCAGCCGACTCCAAGAAAACTTTGCCACCGGCTTTATAAAAGCCGTCGAATGGCGCGGCGATCTTGCGGTGACTGTGACGCGGGACCGACTCCATGAGGTCGCACAATTCCTTCACGACGACCCGGCCATGGACTTCGACTACATCGTGCATGTGAGTTCGGTCGACTGGCCCGACGACGAAGAACGGTTTGAAGTCGTCTACGAGTTCTACTCGATCAAGAAACACCAGCGCATCCGGATTAAGACCAGGGTGCCGGAGTCGGATTGCATCGTGGATTCCCTGACGGATCTCTGGAAAGGCGCGGACTTCATGGAGCGCGAAGTCTACGACATGATGGGAATCCGCTTCCGGCACCATCCGGATCTCCGCCGGATCCTCCTGCCGGACGA
>JBGPVY010000283.1:0-3518 GCA_041491905.1 Nitrospiraceae bacterium
ATCGTCTCGTAGATCTCATCGATGGTGAGGTTCAACTCCTTGGCCACGGCCTCGATGGGACGCAGTCGATTCGGGATGCTCCGATGTTCCCAATTCCCCTGATCGGTAATATCGTAACAGGCGCAGAATCGGCGGGTATCTTCTGCATTCTGCAGCACGGCCTGGATCTCCGCTGGCGTCCAGACGAAAAACTTTCCTTCGACCCCTTCCGAGTCCGCATCCGTCGCGGAATAAAATCCGCCGGCAGGGTCGGTCATCTCCCGGAGAATATACTCGAGCACTTCCGTCGTGACCTGCCGATAGGAGGCCTGCTTGGTCACTTGATAGGCTTCCAGGTAGGTCCGGGCCAGGAGGGCATTGTCGTAGAGCATCTTCTCGAAATGGGGAACCAGCCAGCGCTCGTCGGTGGAGTACCGTGCAAACCCGCCACCGATATGATCGTAGATCCCCCCGGCCGCCATCGCATCGAGCGTACGTGTGACCATCTGCAAGGTTCGGCTTGCCCCTGTTCGGCGGTAACAACGGAGGAGCAACGAGAGCCCTGCGGACGGGGGAAATTTCGGTGCACTGCCGAATCCGCCGTGGCGCTCATCGAAATCCTCGCGGAATTGCGTCACGGCCTCATCAAGCACGGAGGTACTGACGGAGACGGGGGATATCGCCTTGAGTTCGTTCGTCAACCGTTCGGTTAATTGACGGGCTTGACTCGTGCAACCGGCGGCATCCTGCTCCCACGCGTCTGCGATTTTCTTGAGCAGGCTGGGGAACCCGGGACGGCCCCAGCGATCGTCAGGGGGAAAATACGTACCGGCAAAGAACGGCTGCTGATCCGGCGTCAGAAAGACCGTCATCGGCCACCCACCCTGACCATGATTGAGGGTCACCGTGGCCTGCATATAGATCTCGTCGAGATCTGGCCGCTCTTCCCGATCGACTTTAATACAGATAAAATGCCGGTTCATGAGTGACGCAATGGCCTCGTTCTCGAACGACTCCCTTTCCATCACGTGACACCAGTGGCAGGCGGAATACCCAATCGAGAGGAGGATGGGACGGTTTTGCGCTTTCGATGCCTGCAAAGCCTCCGGTCCCCAGGGGTACCAGTCGACCGGGTTCGAGGCATGCTGGAGGAGATAGGGACTGGTTTCGTGGATCAGGCGATTAGGCTTTACTGACTCTGGTGAAGTGCGCATGGTCCCACGGTAGCATCGGGGCCGGAGAGGGGTCAATGAGCGGATAAGGAAAGAGGCCTGCGATCTCACGATCGCAGGCCTCTTCACAATAAGTTCAAGTTAGGCTTGTCTGATCAGACAAACGACTTCCATCGTGCTTACTTACCCTTATCGTCCTTCTTTTTCTCGTCCTTCTTCTCCTCTTGCACGACGACTTTGCCGTCCTTCTTCTCTTCCTTCTTCTTATCTTCCTCCCCGTAAACCATGTACTTCGGGGCCTTCGTGTCCTTCTTATCCTTATCCTCTGGCGTCGGCGGGTCACCGGCGAAGGCCGGAGCGCTGAACGTCACTGCCACTGCCACTGCCATGATTGCCATCAAGATGCGCTTCATAATATGTCACCCCCTGTAAATAATGTTGGTTTTAGATTGTTGTTTACCCATTCAGTAGGGCAAACTGGCAATACGGTAGCCAAAAATAGGCGCTGCTGTCAACCGCTTATTTTTCCTCCTCGCCACCTCCATGAAAGCCACAACACACAAGCCACTCTGGCTCATGACCTGTCTTGTGGTAGTCTTAATCGGTAGGCCGAGGTCGAGGTTAAGGTTGAGCGAAGATAGATCTGACTTTCTTCATCTCAGCCTTAGCCTTAACCTGCCAATATTTTCAGCATCTTGCAAAAAGTAAGGACCAGCCATGACGGACATTGGCCCCTATTCCAACTACCGCCTGACCGTTCGCCTCGAACTCGCCAATACACCAGGCATGTTTGCAAGGGTAGCCGCCGTCCTGGCCGAGGAAGGCGCCAACTTGGGCGCGGTGGATATCGTCTCTGCAACGGCCGACTGTATGGTGCGAGACGTGACCTTCGATGTCCAGAACGAAGCGCATGGAGAGAAGGTGCTCGCCCGGCTCGGGGCGCTGCCGGACGTGGAGGTGCTCTCCGCCTCCGACCGGATTTTTCTTCTGCATCTCGGCGGAAAGATTCGCGTCCAAAGCAAGTTCCCCATCACAACAAGAAACCTGTTGTCGATGGTCTATACGCCGGGAGTCGGCCGCGTTTCGCAAGCGATCGCGAAGGACAAAGCTAAAGCCTATGCCTTTACAAGCAAAGGCAACACGGTCGCCGTGGTCACCGACGGATCCGCGGTGCTGGGCCTCGGCAATCTTGGCCCGGAAGCCGCGTTACCCGTCATGGAAGGCAAGGCCATGCTGTTCAAAGAATTTGCAGGAATCGACGCATGGCCGATCTGCCTCAACACGCAAGATCCTGACGAGATTGTTCGCACGGTTCAGGCCATTGCCCCGGGGTTCGGCGCCATCAATTTGGAAGATATCAGTTCACCGCGCTGTTTCGAGATCGAACGCCGCTTGAAAAGCGCTCTGGATATTCCGGTCATGCATGACGATCAGCATGGCACGGCCGTGGTCATCCTCGCCGCCTTGACCAATGCGCTCACCGTCACAGGGAAACGGATGGAGGACATCCGCGTGGTCGTCAATGGTCTCGGCGCCGCTGGAACCGCCTGCTGCAGGATGCTGCTTGCCGCCGGCCTCTCTCACCTGGTCGGATGCGAGCCGGACGGTATCGTCTTACGAGGGGACGGCCAGCAACTGCGGGCCTGCCGAGCGGATCTCGCCGCCTGCATGACCAAAGACCGTCCCCAAGGCACACTCCGTGATGCGCTCAAGGGGGCTGATGTCTTCATCGGATTATCTGTCGGCAATATCGTCACTGCGGCAGATCTGGATCTGATGGCGGCTGATCGCATTGTCTTTGCCATGGCCAATCCCGACCCCGAAGCCCCTCCTGAATTGGCTGCCTCCCACTGCCGGATCTTTGCTACCGGGCGCTCGGACTATCCGAATCAAATCAACAACGCGCTCGCATTTCCCGGCATCTTTCGGGGTGCACTGGACGTGCAGGCGCGCGACATCAACGAAGCGATGAAACTGGCTGCAGCAAAGGCCCTGGCTGAGACCATTCCCCCAGCAGCTCTCAGCGACGACTACATCATTCCGAGCGTGTTCGACAAGGGAATCGTACCGCGTGTGGCAAAAGCCGTGGCCACAGCCGCACGTGAAACGGGCGTGGCCCGACGCCGCACCAAACTAAGCGAAGACTTCGCGTCACGCTGACCAGTCAACCCACATGAATCCAGCTGTTTCTAGTGCCCTTCTGGCATGCGACCGTGCTGTGCTACAATGCGCGCCCTAGCAGGATGCTGAAAAAGGGGGCGGGGAGCGGCCAGGTGCCCTTCTTGCTCGCAGAGCCCCCACGATGAAGCAGTGGTCGCTCGATGCGCGCAGTTAAAGGGCAGCCTCGGCCACTCCCCTTAAGAGAGG
>JBGPVY010000139.1:0-7445 GCA_041491905.1 Nitrospiraceae bacterium
ATTGCCGGGCCTACCGCCCGAGGTGAGTCCCATTTCAGCCACCATCGCGGAGAAGGGGCAGCCGCTGCTGGACTTCTCTCCGGGCGTGGCGGTTGTTACGGCCGTGACCGAAGCCGCCGATTGGCTACCTTGAACTTTCTCGTTCACATATGTCGTCATTTGATCAGGACCTGCGATTGCTTGGTCTTTCAGCGTACCCCGCGTCATCTCAAAAGGCTCGGCCGCAATGGTACGCCCACCCAGCTTCACCCCGAGAGAACTGACCATCTGGGTTTCGCTTGGATTCGTCACCATAGAGAACTTGGCATTGCAAGATGGGCAACCGAAGAACACGCCGAGCGTGCCCTCCCCAGGCTTCTCTACCTTCTCAAAGTTCATGTAGGTTTCACAGTTGAGGCACACGAATTTCATGGCGTCTCCTCTTAGGTGCGTAACATCACAATTTGTCGGCGAGCACCTTCTTGTAATCGAGCAGCGTCTTGATGCGCCCGGCAATTTCCTGATAGCGTTGAATCGTCGGATATGTTTCGTCGAGCAACGGCTCTCCCTTGTCGAAGGTGCGCGCGAGTTTCCGGTCGAAGGGAACCCGTCCGAGCAGCGGCAGGTCCAGCATCTCGCACAGGGCCTCGGTGTTGCCTTCGAACAACTCGTTCACTTCTCCACAGGAGGGACAGCGATACTCGCACATATTCTCAACCATGCCCAGAACCTTGATACCCATGTCTCGGGCATAGGTGACCGACTTCTGCACCACGTCCGATGCCACTTCTGATGGCGTCGTGACAACGATCGCTCCCGCCAGGTCTGGAATAAACCCGGCAATGACCGGCGGTTTATCCGCCGCGGCCCCGGGAGGCAGATCGACCAGGAGATAATCGAGTTCACCCCAGACGACATCGGCCAAGAATTCTCGGATGACATTCATTTCCATCAGCCCCAACCAGACCGGACTGACATCCATCGGCCCCTTCCAGCGAACCGGTGACGCATCCTCCAGGAAGAAATCCATCGACGCGACTTTCACCCCGAGCGGCCCGACTGGAGGAATCGCTCCCTCAGGCCCCATGCTCAACGACTGGCCGTGCAAGCCTAACATGCGCGGCACACAGGGTCCGTTCAGATCCACATCTAAGAGTCCGACCTTCGCTCCCTGCCGCGCAAACGCCAACGCCAAGTTGACCGTGGTCATGCTCTTGCCTACGCCGCCTTTTCCACTCATGACCACCAGCTTGTGCTTAATGCCGGCCATGCGCGCGTGAACCTGTTTGGTATTTTCTGAAATCTGCGCGAGGACTTTGGCGTCGTCTGAGTATTTCAAATTACCAAGAATGGCCTTCAGATCTTTCTCGACCGCCATGGATGACATCCCTCGTTAACTGTGCGAATACAGAAGCATAGAACGGTACCACAGGGGTTTCTGGAGAGTCAAACAAGAGGGAACCGATTGCAAGTCAGATCAAAGAGAGTTTGAAAATCAGAATTCTTAGCTGACCGTACAAGGGACAAGAGGAAACTCAAAATGGCCCTCTGTATCAATCACCCGCCGAACCATGGCACCCTCAGCCAAACCTACGCCCCAGGCAATGCCGTGGACAAAGCTGGTGGCTCTTTTCCGCATCCCCCTATAATAACAGGCTGCGGAAAACCTGTTTCGTCGCAGGAGAGGGTCGAGGGCCTGCGCGTATGGAACTAGCTCGGTCTGTCTGGTTCATCTGGTCTATCTGGTTAGTCTGGTTCAACCAAATAAACGATACAGACCAAATGAACAAGACAAACTGGCGGACTTTTACAGCACCCTGCTAGATTGAATACTGAAAGGTCGGCTTCGCCCCGATCGCCTGAGCCAGCACTCCACGGCGCTTGAGTTCCTCAAGAATTTGATGAGTGGCCGCATCAAAGTCTGCCGGGCCTGACAGCACGATATCCGTATTGGGTGGGACTTCTTCGGGTGCCTTGCTCATGTGAATGGCGATGACTGGGACCGGGTGGACAAGCGTCCGAATGGCCTGTGCCGCTTCGGCATAGGCCAAGCCGAAAGGATTGGTCGTCGAGACCACGATCAACCCGGTATCGACAAGCAGCCGCGCCACCTCACCATAGCGGCGAGCCATCTCGGTCGCCTGTCCTCGCTCTCCCTCTGAGAGGTCTGCATCAAGTCCGCGGCGGAGATTCCCTCCGTCGAGCAAGTACGCATGCCGACCGTCTGCCACAAGCCTAGCCTCGATGGTCCTGGCAAGGAAGGACTTCCCCGTATGTCGCCCGCCGGTCACCAACACTATGGCGGCTCGGTGACCATACTGCTGCGCGCGACCCTCGACACCGACCTCACCCTTCACCCAGGCAAAGTCGCGCTGCCGAGCTTCTTCGCGGAGAAACTCCTGATCGTCATGGACCAGTTCTGTCACAATGCCGCCTCCGGCAATGTCATACTCATCCACGAGGACGAACCGGCCCGTCGACTCAAACGAGGCCGAGAGGTCGAACGCGACCGGCGTTTTGGCCCGAATCGTCAATTCAGCAACCTGATTCTTGCTGACCACACTACTGCCTTGCTGCTGAGCCAGATCCATGGTATCGATGATTCGGTGAATGGTGGCCACCTCACAATCCACTTCCCTTGTCGCCACTCTGAGCTGATAGCGCCGCCCTCGTTCCAACGGCTTCCGGCCCAACCAGAACACATTGGCTCGAAAGGCCGTCGACACCAGCGGAAGCTGTCCCTGATGCGAGGCGACCTCTCCGCGTTCGACAAAGATCTGTTCATCGAGCGTGACACCGACTGACTGGCCTGCATGGCCTTCGACTGGCGAGGAATCACAATTGAACGCTTCAATGGACTTGATCGTCGCCCGTTTGTTCGACGGTGAGAAGACCAGGGAATCGCCGACCTTTAAGCGTCCTGCCGTGACGCGACCGGCAATGATGCGACGGGCATCGAACTTGTACACATCCTGAACCGGCAGGCGAAGCGGCTGTTCGGATCGTCCCGGTTCCTTCCGAAAAGCACTGAGCGCGTCCAGGACGGTCGGCCCGCTATACCACGGCATCCTCTCGCTCCGGTTGGCAATATTATCTCCGAGCTTGGCACTGACCGGAATGATCTGCTGTGGCACTGCCTTGAACTGCCCGAGGAACTCCCGATATTCTTTCTCAATCCCGTCGAACACATCCTGCCGATAGCCGACCAGATCCATCTTGTTCACGACGACGGCAAACTGGCGTACGCCCAGGAGCGACAAGAGATAGCCATGCTTCTTGGACTGCTCCTTTACGCCCTCCAAGGCATCGATCAGCAGTAACGCCCCTTCGGCCCGGGCCGCACCGGAGATCATGTTCTTGAGAAACTCCTTGTGTCCCGGCGCATCGATGATGATGTAGTGCCGACCCTTCCAACCAAAGAACGTCCGCGCCGTATCGATGGTGATTCCCTGCTCCTGTTCTTCAAGAAAGGCATCGAACAGGAACGCGTACTCGAATTCTTTCCCCTGCTGCCGGCAGATGGCTTGAACCTTTTCAAGTTTGCCATCCGGCAACGATCCCGTGTCGGCATAGAGACGCCCCAGCAGGGTGGACTTCCCGTGGTCCACGTGCCCGACAATGACGATGTTCAGATTTTCAGATGGTTTCTGGGTTTGATTGTCCATGGTCGTCTTGTCTTAATTGAGGATGATCAAAAAGGCCATCTAACGAGGCCCGAGGCGAATCGAAACCGGAAGCGTACCCTCTGGGGCGCACGGTGTGACAAATAAGGAGCACCAAGTCTGTGCGCGCCGCCGAGTTGGTGAGGCGGCCGGGTCCACGTTGAGGATTTTTCCGACCCGAGAACGAAGCTGGTGGCCTGTTTCAACATTCTGCCGCTACATGTACCCGTCCTTTCGGAGTAGCTCCATCCCGCGCCCTTCATCCTGCGCGCGGCCCGATCGTTCTGCTACCGTGGTGTACCGCAACTCGTCAATAATGTCGTCCACGGACTTCGCCGTCGATTTGATCGGCGTCGTGCAGGGTGCGCAGCCGAGACTCCGGTATCGGGTCCCGTCCCCCCTGTCGAGATATAGATCGATGAAGGGAATATTCTCGACCTTAATGTATTCCCAAATATTGATTTCCGTCCAATCCAGCAGCGGATGGATCCGGATGTGTGTTCCAGGAGGAAAAGTCGTCTTGAATTGATCCCAAAGCTCCGGCGGCTGATCGCGAAAATCCCAATCGCCATGTTTATCACGTGGCGAGAAATAGCGTTCCTTGGCTCTCGTCCCTTCCTCATCTGCGCGCACACCGAGAATGATGCCCGTATAGCCCTTTTGCTCAATCAATTGCTTGAGTCCATTGGTTTTCAGGGCCGTACAGCAATTGACGCGACCCAGCGTATGATTCATCCCGGCCGCGAGCGCTTCCTTGTTTTGCCCAACGACCAATTTAAGGCCCCACTCGCGGGCCACTCGATCTCGATATTCAATCATGGCGGGGATCTTGTAACTCGTGTCGACGTGCAGAAGGGGGAACGGGACATGGCCGAAAAAGGCTTTTCTAGCCAACCACAGCAGCACGGTCGAATCCTTCCCCATTGACCACAGCATGGCCAGGTTGTCAAAATGCTTATAGGCTTCGCGAAGAATGTAGACACTCTGGTCTTCTAATTGACGAAGATGTCGCACGGACTCGATCCTCTCGTGTGGTCAATGGGTTCGGCCGGTCACCCCTGAGCCCACCGGCTCCTGAATCAGTTCTTCAAATTTTCGTGCCGCCGCCCCCTCTTCGAGCGCTCGACGTGCAAGTGGGATGCATGACGCCCATGTCGCCCCTTTGCCTGCGGCGTAAAGAATCAACGCCGCGTTCATCAACACCCAGTTACAGGGCCCGCCCTGCAGTTGATTGTGGAGAATCCGTCGGAGCAGATCCGCTTCCTTGTCTCGCTGGTCCGACGGGAAGCCGGCCATGTCGCGCGGCGCGCCCGGCGGCAACCCGGCATCTTTTGACGAGAACGAGAGAGGCGTGATCCGCTCGTCTCGCAATTCCAGAACCCTTGTGAGGGCAGCAATCGACAGCTCGGGATCGCCCTCAACACCGCTGACCACTAGAGCCCGCAGGCAACCCAGCATCCGCAACACTTCAGCCGTCTTTTCAAAGTGGGGAGGATGGGACAGCCCGACGACCTGCGACGCGGCGCGAGCCGGATTCAATAGCCTCGCAATCGGATGAAAGACGTTCCGCGTTCCCAGCTCCTGTCGCATCTCTAAAAAACGACAGATTGGAGGGTGGTAGAGGGCGATATCGAGATAGGCGAATCCATGCCGCATCACCATCTCGGCCGCCACTTTCGGCTCCATGTCGATCGGCAGGCCCAAGGCCTTGAGCACCCCGGCATTCCCCGCGCGGCCAGGAATCCCGTCATACCCATGCATCAAAACCGCCGCGCCTGCCGACGCGGCCACGATGGCGGCGGCCGCAAGGGCGTGGAAGGTTTCCTGTTTCCCCGCATAGCTCGGCAGATCCACGACGCCGAGTTCTCGCGGGATCGGCACAGGCGTAACATAGGAACGCGCCGCCGCGGTCATGGAGGCCAGTTCGGTGACGGATTCTATCTTGATGCGCATGGCCATGAGAAAGGCCCCCACCTGCGCCGGTGTGGCCTCCCCTTCAATGAGCGCCTTCATCGCCCGTTTCGCTTCGTCCCAGGTGAGGTCCTTCGCAGCCCTTGGCCCCTTGGCGATTTTTGCGATAAATTCCTGCATCGACATTACGAGGCCTTGTGTATCCCGCACTCGGTTTTGGTAAAGTTTTTCCACCGTCCCGCGCGGGGGTCTTCGCCGGGCATAACTGGGCTCGTGCAATAGGTGCAGCCGATACTGGGATAGTTGCGGTCATGCAATTCGTTGTAGGGAACTTCATGGACACGAATGTAGGTCCAGACATCCTCCCACGTCCACTTCGCGAGGGGATTGACTTTGACCAACTGAAATTTCTGGTCCCATTCGATCAGCTTCGCATTGGCTCTCGTGGGAGACTGATCCCGCCTGATCCCGGTGATCCATGCGTCGAATCCCTTGAGTACTCGGGTGAGCGGCTCCACTTTGCGCAACTCACAACATTGATCGGGATGGCGCGTCCACAGGGCTTCGCCATGCTGAGCGGCTTGCTCGTCCGGCGTCAGCAACGACTTCACCTGGATGACCTGCTGCGGTTGCAACCTATACCGTTCTATCGCACGATCGCGCGTGGCGTAGGTCTCTGGAAAGAGAAAATCTGTGTCGAGATAGAAGAGCGGCACTGATGGATTGATGCGGTGGACCATGTCCACGAGCACGACATCCTCCGCACCAAAACTGCAGGCGAGCACGATCTTCGGCGCGTAGCGCTCGATCGCAGCCGCCAGTAACTCTTGCGGTGACTTCGCCTCGAACGACTCACCCCAGATCTTCAGTTCTTCCGATGAGATATTTGCCATTGGGTTCTTTCTTCTTTCACTCGCGCTTCAAACAGCGGAAGGGATGATTCCCGACTGCGCGCGACTTTCTCACCCGCCCACCCACTGGCAGATACTTTTCACCCGCCCCACCCTCCGATTGCGTTGCAATCGATTTCCCGGGACGTGCCAGTAGCCCCCGGCGAGGGCCTTCCAATCCTCTATTTCTCTATGACTCTCTTTAGGGGAGTGGCCGAGGCTGCCCTTTACTGCGCGCATCGAGCGACCACTGTTTCATCGTGGGGGCTCTGCGAGCAAGAAGGGCACTGGCCGCTCCCCTCTATCCTTCTGAGGCCGCGCGTTGCGCGAGCAAAGGAATATCCCTCCGCCGCGCTATTCTACTTTTTCGACCAGAATCCGATAATGCGCCGCGGCGGCTTCGAGTGGTTCCTGCAGCAACAACTTATGCCCGTCGTTTTTCAAACTCAGGGGCACGTTCTTAATGGGTTCCCCCGCATCGAGCCAGACTTCCAAACGTTCGCCCGCATCCATCATCTCCAGTTTCAGCTTGGTCTTCACATAGTTCAGTGGACAGGCCACCCCTCGGAGATCATAGACTGGCACGCCGGACGTAGTAGGCGCAGTGACAGAGGATACAACCGGCTTGACCTCCTGCGTCGAGCTGGTCGTGGCCACCGTTGCCTTGCCCACCGGCGCCAATTTTAGATCTTTGCCCATCTGCTCCGTAGCGGCACGACAGGCATCGACGAATCCCTTGGCAAATACCATCTTGTCGTGAGCCGATTCGCCCGTTGTCTCCTTGGGCCCTAAATCGCCGACCTGCTTCCTCAATTCCCTATACATCGCTGGAACGATGCCTTTTTGTGCAATCCGGCTGTCAAATTCGATGAAGGTCTCTGCGTCTGTCGAAGGTTCAAGTCCTTCCGTCACAAGCAAGGCCTTGGCAGCGGCCAACACGGCGCGATAGGACTTGTTCACCGAGACGGAATATTGATGGTTATCGACAAGAAGCTTCGCCTGA
>JBGPVY010000050.1:0-15280 GCA_041491905.1 Nitrospiraceae bacterium
ACCTTCACTTGGCATACTCCACATACCGGCTCTCTCGAATCACGGTCACTCTGATCGTGCCGGGATAGGTCAGTTCCTGCTCAATCTTCTTCGCCAAGTCCCGAGACAGTTGAAACGACTCGGCATCGGTAATGTCTTCCTGTCGAACGATGACACGGATTTCTCGGCCCGCTTGGATGGCATAGGCCTTCTGCACCCCTTTGATGGTCGTGGCAAGCGACTCCAATTTCTCCAGCCGTTTTACGTAGGTCTCCAAGGCTTCCCGTCTAGCCCCAGGCCTGGCTGCGGACAACGCTTCAGCCGCAGCAACCAAAACCGATTCGGGACAGATCGGCTCCACTTGTTCGTGGTGCCCCGCAATGGCATTCACAATTTTCTCGCTCTCGCCGTACTTCTTGGCAATCTCAGCACCCAGCATGGCATGTGGGCCTTCTTCTTCGTGACTGACGGCTTTCCCGATGTCGTGCAGCAGCGCCCCTCTCCTCGCCAACTTCACATCGAGACCAAGCTCCGAAGCCATGATGCCGCAAATATACGCGGCTTCACGCGAATGATACAGATTGTTTTGTCCGTAGCTGGTCCGGTACTTGAGCCGACCGAGCACCTTGATCAACTCCGGGTGAAAATCCGAGAACCCCAACTCAAAGATGATTTTCTCGGCCTCGTCATACATGAGCTTATCGATATCGACTTTGACTTTCTCGACGATTTCCTCGATCCGCGTCGGATGGATGCGCCCGTCATGCATCAACCGTTCGAGCGAGACTTTGGCGATCTCGCGACGTAGCGGATCGAAGCCCGACACGATGACGGCTTCAGGCGTCTCATCGATAATCAGGTCGATCCCAGTGGCGGCTTCGATCGCACGGATGTTGCGCCCTTCCCGCCCGATAATCCGCCCCTTCATCGCGTCATTCGGAATCGGCACGACAGAAATCGTGGATTCGGAGACGTAATCACGCACCACCCGTTGAATTGAGCTGGTAATGATCTCGCGCGCTTCCCGTTCCGCATTCTCCCGCGCCTCTTCTAACGTCCGCTTGGCATGCCCAACGGCCTCGAGCCGCGCCTGGCTTTCCATTTCCTGAATGAGCTGCTTCTTCGCCTCGTCGGCCGTCATCCCCGCGACGCGTTCCAACGCTCCACGATGCTCCTTCTCCACTCGAGCACAAGCCGCTTCCTTGGCCGCCAGCTTCTCATCCCGCTTCGCCAGCTCCAAATCTCGCTTCTGAAGCTCACTATCCCGCTTATCTACCGCGCTGATTCGTTTCTCGAGGGCCTCATCTCGCTGCATCACACGCTTTTCTGCGACGGCGAGCTCGGCCATTTTGGCCTTCTGCTCCTTCTCGAGTTCCGCTTTCGACTGAAGCACAAGGTCTTTCGCTTCGAGCTTCGCTTCTTTGACGATATTGTCAGCCTCCCGCTGGGCGTTCTGCGCGACCTGACGTACTTGCTCCTCTTGCTGGGCCCTCTTTGCGGCGCTCGATGAGCGACGGATCAGCTCAAAGAGCCCGATTCCGAACAACCCTCCAACGAGTCCTGTCAACAGATAGGCAATAATTGAGGTCGAAATTGGACTCACCCCCTTACAGTCGCGAGACGAGAAGAATCCTGCTTCTCAGCCTCGTCTTGATACAAGGTTAGTCGACGATCCTGAATGAGAAGGGATCGCAGTGGGGAGATACGGGAATAGAAGAGGACGGCCAGAACCGCGGGCTACAGACTTACTCCGAGAACGGACTCCACGGGGATGGATACCTTGCTGGATTAATATAACGAGTACGTCCTGTGCGGGACAGATCCCACGAGGTCCATCTGCGTCGGTACGCTCTCGTCCGCATGAGAGGATTCAGCGCGCGAACCGGAAGCAGCCGCTGGCCGTTTCCGCAGACCGCACTCCATGACGCCAGCATGAACTCCATGACCTTGCCCAACATCTCCAAGAGGTTATACATGAGGTGGACGAACCCTTGTGCACATTCTAACTGCCGCAATTTCGCCAGCATCAAGAACCCACATCCATTCCGCGGTGACTGCATCGTATCCCCGGATCATTGAACCGGTTCGAGCATGACCTATTCGTATCCCTATGGTAGAATCCACTACGTCCCGACATACAGGAACTACAATAACAAAGGGGGCCGCCCTTTGCAAGCTGAATCTAGCGAAAGAGCGAGGTCGGTACCTGCTCCTCGATTGATTCCATGAGCGACTTCATCCGCCGCTCGACATCCGCCTCACCTTGCGCACGCTTCCGTTCGAGTTCAAACAACTGATGGGCCAAATTGAGGGCAGTCAGCACGGCGAGTTTGGAGGGGGTCGTCGTATTCATCCCTTCCGCAAGATGGCGCATCTGGCCATCTACAAAGCTCGCGAGGCGCCGGACATCGCCCTCGTCCGCCTCGCCACGAATCGCGTATCGTTGGCCGTAGATTTCCACGTCAATGGTCTTAGTCAAGGGCCACCTCCTTACGTTCTTCAAGGCACTCCAACAATTCGATGTCGCCGAGGACTTTTTCTACACGAGACTTGATATCAACACGCTCTTGCTTCCATCGTCGATTCGAATCATCCTTCTCCGCAAGTCGTTGTCGAACAATCTTTAATTCTTCTTCAGCCGCTGCGTTCTTTTTCTTCAGCTCTTGAACGAGCTTAACTAAATCTCTAATACGACTTTCGAGCGCATCCAATCGATCGAGTGCCATTCCCTCACTCTCTTCCTTAAGTAGCCCCTACAGGTTGTGGCGCACTATAGAAACTTGTCTAGATCTTGTCAAGAAATAGCCTTCAGGAGGCCTTGTCTAGCCGTATGTATTCTCGGTAGCTTCGCAGTACTCGCTTCACATACTGCCGCGTCTCCTGATACGGGATCAATTCGACGAACTCATCCTGACTTCGCCCAGGATGCAGCGTAATCCAGCTTCCGACAGCCATTGGCCCTGCATTGTAAGAGGCAATTGTGAGCGCGACATTCCCGGAAAATTGTTCGAGTAACTGTTCTACGTAGTGGACGCCGATCCGAATATTGGTCTCTTGATCGAAGAGGTCGTCCCGTCCGACCGCGGGAAGTCCGAGTCGCTGCGCTACATTATTTGCGGTTCCCGGCATCACCTGCATCAGGCCAATCGCGCCGACCCGCGACACAGCCTGCCAATCGTACTGACTCTCCTCTCGAATGATCGCCGCCACCAGATAGGGGTCGACACCGCTCGCACCCTGGCCCTTGATCGTGGGAAGGAGACCTGTCGGATAGGCCACCTTCCACAGCGATGGGTCAACGATACCGCCGGTTCGCTCCAATTTATCGCGGAACCTGGCCCTCGCGAGTCGGAGCGCATGGTGGTAGGCACCCACCTCGTTCAACATCGTCGCAAGCGCAATGAGGGCGTCGGGGTCTCGGTTATAGCGATCGGTCAACCCCGCCAACTCGCGCGCAGCATCCGAGTCCAACCCCAGCGTCTTGAGCTCAATGGCTCGACGGTATGCCGACTGTTGCTCGATTTCGGCCCTGGTAGACACCGAGCTTGCGGTCCCGCCATTCGCATGCGTACCTCCGTTCACCGGGACAGTCGCCGGAATCGGTTCTGATACAGGGGGCTCCGACAACGGTATATCGATCCGTTCGCGAGCCAGCTGGCAGTAATAGGTATAGACGTATCGTTGGCAGAGTTGCACATACACATCATGAGCGTGGGGCTGCTGGCTCAATTCGGCTGCGCGGCCCATCCAATAGAGCGCCTGTGGCTCAAAATCGCTATCTTGCTGATCGGCGAGTTGACGCAGCTCATCACTCGCCTCACGATAACGCGCCAGACGGTAATACACCCAGCCCACGCGCCACCGGGCCTCTGCTCGCTGAGACGCAGGCTCTCCGACCTTTGCCACCTGTCGGTACCGTATAATCGCGTCGTCAAAGCGGTACTGATCTTCCAACCACATCCCGGCGAACAAGGTGATCTGGCCCTTCTGCTCCGCAGAGAGTGAAGAGGTCTGCAGCGTATGGGCGAGATCTAACAAGTTGTCCCCCTGTCCTTGTCGAAGATAGATGCGGGCAAGCCAGACCGATCCCTCGTGGGACTCCGGTCCCCCGTCTTTCACCAGCGCACGGAACGTCTCTCGGGCTTGATCATACTGTTTCAGCCGTACCTGCGCGATGCCGAGCTTCAGCTTTGCCTCGGCACGACGAGGCGACTGTGGATCGGCCACAAGAAACTTTCGGAGTTCTTCGATCGCCTCGGCATGGAAGGACTGCCCAAGATAGACCTCAGCCCGGGCAAGCCGCTCGCCCGACTGAACCACCCACGGCTCGCCACCAAGATTTGAGGCCAGTAGCGCTTCCGCTTCTTTCGCTTCTGCACTGTATGCAAACCGAACCCAGAGCTGCATCAGGGTCTCGCGACCTTCCGGTATGTTGTTGTCTCGCAGTTGGCAGGCGCCTCGCCGGAGAAGCGCCTGGGGAGTCCCCGGCTCCTTATCATTCAGTTCTACCGCTTTTGCAAACCACGCCGTCGCTTCTGGACAACTCGACGCTTGATACCACGCTTCCCCTGCTCGATATGCAGCCTTAGTCAGCAGATAGGAGTCAGGCACTGCCTGCGGAATGCTTTCGAACATGTCCGCCGCCTGTTTGGCGTCTCCGAGGATCAACAACGCCTCCCCCGTCCATAATCGGATATAGTCATCCAAGACCGGAAAGTCTCGCTGTGACGTGCGGAGAAATTGAATCGCCCCGGCAGGATTCCGCTCAAGGAGCAATACTCCGGACAGCAATCCTGCGCGTTTGGCCCAGAGTGTGGCGGGGAATCGCTCCATCACCCGTTGCAGCCGATCCAGCTTGAGTAACAAGACTTGCTCTTTATTAAGGGCCTTGCCAAGACGTTCCTTCGGCAGTGCGGCAGCCTGAAAGCAATCTTCTGCCCTCTCACAAATGTCGCTGTCACTCGACATCGACGGAGAGGAAAGACCGGCGGACGCCTGGTCGGAGAGCAGAGCAAACCCACAGAGGCCAATAGACGTGGCAAGGAGCAGATTTCGTATGGCCCGTTGATGTAGATAGTCTCGCACCCGTCGTCTCCATCTCGATCTGTAACATATATAGCAGTGTGTCTCCCCTGTTGCCAGCAGAGCTGCGTGTATCCTGTACCTTGTTCCACTTTTTGAGGCTGTGGTAGGCTGCCCTCATGGGTCACGAAAAAGGTGCCCTCCCATCACGCACAGCTCCCACGAACCTCCTGGCCCTTGATGAAGAAGGGATGGGCCGGCTCGTGCAGCAATTCGGATGGCCCCGCTACCGAACCGGTCAGATTTTACGCTGGCTTTATCAACGTCGAGCCAAAGACGTCAACCAGATGACGGACCTCGGACAATCGGAGCGAACGGCGCTGGCTTCACGAGCCACGATTCCGCGCGCCGCAGGCTGCACAGTCTTCCGTTCGATCGATCACACGAGAAAATTAGTACTCACACTCAACGATGGACTCACCGTCGAAACGGTGCTGATTCCCGATGAGGACCGCTTAACCCTCTGTGTATCAACGCAGGTCGGCTGTACCCTGGATTGCGGATTCTGCCTGACCGGCACGATGGGATTGAAACGCAATTTGAAGCCACATGAAATCATGGAGCAGGTGCTGACCGCCCAAGATCGCCTTCTCCTTGGTGAACGGATTACCAACCTCGTCTTCATGGGGATGGGCGAGCCCTTGGCCAACATGGAGGCCTTGTCAGAGGCCATTCGACGACTCACCAACAAACCGTGGGGACTCGGATGGTCGCCGAGACGCATCACGGTCTCGACTGCCGGCCTTGCGGCGCGATTGAAAGATATTGCGCCACTCGGCGTCAATCTGGCCATCTCGCTGAATGCCACGACGGACGACCAGCGCGCCAGCCTGATGCCGGCCGTCAATGGTATCGCCTCGCTCAAAACATTGCTCGCCGCCTGCCGCCGTTACCCCTTGCCGCCGACCCGACGACTTACCTTTGAGTACGTGCTGCTGGCCGGGGTGAATGATCAAGCCGACGATGCTCGCCGGCTCACCAAGCTTGTTCGCGGGATCGCGTGCAAAATCAATCTGATTCCGTTCAATGAATTCCCCGGGAGTCCCTTTCGCCGCCCATCGGAAGGCGCCATTTCAGCCTTTCAAGCCATCGTGCGACAGGCGAGCCTCGATGTGTTCGTCCGTAAGAGCCGGGGGCGCGACGTCCTCGGCGCCTGCGGCCAATTGGGCAATCTCTCACCCGAATACGCAGAACGTGCCTTGACACAAATTGAATCCCGTTGCTAGCATGCAGTGTGCGCGCCGCCCAACCATGCCCTGGCTGTATTCTCGACACATCATGCAACTATTCTGGTTGATTGCCGCGAGCAGTCTCGTCTTTGCCTTCACATCGCCCGCCTTCGCAACGGAGCCTCGTGAGTTCATCCTCTCCAATGGGATGAAAGTTCTGTTAGTCGAAGTTCCCAAAGCTCCGGTTGCCACCGTCCAAGTCTGGTACAAAGTCGGCTCACGCAACGAAGTCATGGGCCGTGCGGGCTTGTCCCACATGCTTGAACATATGATGTTCAAGGGCACCGCGAAATATCCCAAAGGCACCTTCTCCCGTCTCATTCGCAAGAATGGCGGGATGGACAACGCCTTTACGAGCCAAGACTTCACTGCCTACTTCGAGAATCTCGCAGCCGACCGCGTCGAACTGGCCCTGGAACTCGAGGCCGATCGCATGCAGGGGCTCGTGCTCGACATGAGTGAGTTGACGACGGAGCGAGAGGTCGTGAAGGAAGAGCGACGCCTTCGCGCGGAGGACGACCCACAAGGTGCGCTCGTCGAGGCGCTCTTCGCCCAGGCCTATCTCAGCCATCCATATCATTGGCCGGTGATCGGCTGGTTCAGCGACCTGAATGCGATGACCCTGGACGACTTGCAACGACATTACGACACATATTACTCACCCAACAATGCGACCCTAGTCGTGGTGGGCGACATCAACGCCGACAACCTGCTCCCCACGATCAAACAGCTCTTCGAACCGATTCCTCGAGGACCGGAACCCAAGCTGATCGTCGACCTGGAACCGGAACAAAAGGGTGAACGCCGCTTCCTCCTCAAGCGAGATGCACAAGTCCCTTTCGTCATGATGGGCTATCGTGTGCCGAATTTTACGAGCGAAGACTCGTACGCTCTAGACATTCTGGATTCGATTCTGTCGCATGGGAAAAGTTCGCGCCTGTACCAGAACCTCGTGTATGAGCAAAAATCGTCTCTTGCCGTCGGCGCAGAGTACAGCTTGCTGCAGACCGATCCTGGCCTTTTCTACTTCTATGCCCTCGTGAGCCCAGGCCAGAGACCGGAGGTGGTTGAAGAAGCCCTTCATCGAGAGATCAAACGCCTCCAGGCCGATCCGCCGACTGAGCAAGAACTCCAACGGGCGAAGAACCAGGTCGAAGCCACCCATGTCTTCGAACAGGACTCCAACTTCCGGCATGCCATGTTGCTCGGACAGGCTGAATCTGTCGGCGCTGGGTGGCAGAAAATCGACCAGTTTGTCGAACGGATCCGGGCAGTGACGACCAAAGATATTCAGCGTGTCGCCAGCCAATACTTGACGGAAGACAATCGGACCGTCGGCACGTTGATTCCCGTGCCTCCCAAACAACCAGAGGCGCCCTCCACCGCCGCGCAACAGGGAAAGCCCTAATCATGCCAACGACGAGACGACTGCCTATCGCACCTCGACGACAGGCGCTCTTGACCCTCGTGATGGGATTCTGTGCCTTCCTCTTAGCAAGCGGCCCCTGTGTGGCGGCAGAGATCGCGCCGACGAAATTTGTGACCGCAAACGGCATCACGGTGCTCGTCCTTGAGCAACATTTCCTCCCGATCGTGGAGATCCACACGCTGATCAAGGCCGGTTCTGCACAGGATCCTCCCGACAAAGCAGGACTCGCGAACCTCGTCGCCAGTCTCCTGGACGAAGGGACAACCACGCGTACGTCAAAACAACAGGCGGAGCAAATCGATTTCGTCGGCGGAACCCTGGAGACCAAAGCCTCAGAGGACTTCACCACCGCCTCCGTCCGCGTACTCAAGAAAGACATTGACCTCGGCTTTACCCTGCTCGCGGACATGCTGCAACACCCCGCGTTTTATAAGCAGGAATTCGAACGGATTCGCACCCAACTCCTGGGTGAGATGGCAAGCGACAACGACGACCCGGGCCATATCGCCATGAAGGCGTTCAATCAGCTCGTCTTCCACGGACACCCCTACCGTTGGCCCGTCAATGGAACGGAGGAGACGCTCAACAAGACCACCCTAGCCGATGTGCAGGCTTTCTATGGGCGGGAATACACCCCTTCCCAAGTCATCCTGACCATCGTCGGCGACGTCACGCTTGAACAGGCCACCGCACTCGTTCAGACCCATTTTGAGACCTGGAAAAAAGGGATGCCGACAGCACGGAATACGAAAAAGCCTTCGCCGGTCGAACGGAGAACGGTCCAACTCATCGAGAAAGATCTCACCCAATCCACTATTGTGCTTGGTCATGGAGGCCTTCCGCGCGCGCACCCGGATTTTTATTCAGTCACAGTGATGAATTACATCCTGGGAGCCGGTGGGTTCTCCTCCCGTTTGATGGATTCGATTCGCGACAAGCAGGGGTTGGCCTATGGGATCATGAGCCACTTCGACGCCCGGCTGATGCCCGGTTCATTCTGGGTCAACCTCCAAACCAAGACGGAGACGACGAATCAAGCCATCACCGGCGTCCTGTCCGAAATCAAGTCCATGCGTGACGCACCGGTGTCCGACCAGGAGTTGTCCGAGGCCAAATCATTCTTGATGGGCAGTTTCCCGCTACGATTTGATTCCACCGCGAAACTCGCGCAGGTGCTCGCCCAAGTGGAGTTCTACGGCCTGGGCTTCGAATACTTTACGCAATACCCCAAATGGATAGACCGGGTCACGAAGGAAGACGTGCAGCGCGTTGCCAAACAATACCTAGACCCCAAGCGGTACGCCTTAGTGGTGGTGGGCAACATTGCCAAAGCGAAGGTCAAGCACTAGCAGGATGCTGAAAAAGTCCGCCAGCGTCGTTCTCGCATCGCTCAGAGGCTCAACGTACCGAAGCGTACGCCTCGCCTCTTCGCTCGTTGCGGCCTTGCTGGACGGCCTTTTTGAGCATCCTGCATGGTGTTTTCCCGTTGTCCTAAAATGCGGACCATTGAATTTCTACCGTGCCACAATAGTTTTTCCGCAGAGTCCTAGGCAAATGTGTAGTAGATCTGAGGTCAGGAATCCATGATGACCGAATCTCTCCACGATAAACTCAAGACACTCCGCCAGGTAATCTCGGACATGCAGTCCGTCCTGGTCGCCTTCTCCGGCGGGATTGACAGCACCGTCGTCCTGAAAATCGCCCATGAACAACTCGGTGAACAGGCGCTGGCCGTCACCGCTGTCTCACCGACGTTTCCCACGATCGAACTCGCCGGCGCAAAGCAGGTGGCATCAGAGATCGGCGCACGGCATGAACTGGTCCACACCGATCAACTCGAGATTCCAGCCTTTGTGCAAAACGATGCCGCCCGCTGCTTCCATTGCAAGACCGATCTCTATCAATTGCTGGACGGACTGCGCGAGCCACGCGCAAGCCGGTGGATTGCGGACGGGACGAATCTCGACGATCTCGGGGACGATCGACCAGGAATCAATGCCGCACGCGAGTGGGGAGTTCGAAGCCCGCTGGTCGAAGCCTCCCTCTCGAAGTCCGATGTGCGGGCACTTGCCCAGGCTTTGGGACTCTCAAATTGGGATAAGCCGGCAGCCGCCTGCCTCTCTTCCAGAATTCCTCGAGGCATTCCGATCACGATCGAAAGTCTCCATCGCGTGGAGCAGGCTGAAGCAATTCTACAGGCTGAGGGATTTCGCCATGTGCGTGTACGGGAGCACGGAGAGGTGGCGCGAATCGAGCTCGGGGCAGAGGAGTTTTCTCGGCTGAATCAGCCTGGCCTGCGTGCGCACATCAGCGCCCGTCTCCGCGAGGCCGGGTTTCGCTTCGTCTGTGTGGACTTGGAAGGATACAGACCGGGCGGGGTCAGCCTAGGCTGACCCCGCCCGGTCCAAGAATTATCGTTGGTAGGATTTTGACAGCGCCTCGAGCGCCTCGTCTGCAAATTTCCGGTGGTCCGCATCACTCAGGCTTCGCTGCACGACTTTCTCCGCCACCATCAATGCCAAGTCCGTCGTTTGGGCGCGAATATCCTGAATTGCCTTGCGACGCTCTTGATCGATTTCACGCGTCGCATCGCCCTTGATCCGCTCGGCTTCGGCCGTCAGCCGCTGCTCATTTTCCTCCATAATCCGCTGCGCCCGTTCCTTTGCGGCAGCCAGAATTCCTTCCGCCTCTTTCGCAGCGTTGTTCAGCTTAGCCTCGTACTCCTTGAGTTTCCGTTCGGCCTCTGACCGGTGACGCTCGGCTTGATCAAGACTGTCCTTAATTTTCTTTTCCCGTTCTTCCAACGCACTCAAGATGCGGGGAAAGGCAAACTTGTAGAGCACGAAGAGAAGAATCGCGAACGACAGGACTTCCCAAAAGATCAGGGAAGAAAAAAAATGAGATTCAAACTGCGGCATAGTTCACATCAGAAAGGCTGAGGTTGAGGCTGAGGCTGAGGTTGAGATGCTTTCCTCGGCCTTAACCTAGACCTAAGCCTGCTCCTATTTGCGGAGGCCCATGATGATGAAGGCAATGACCAGGCCGTACAGCGCGATGGCCTCCACCAGCGCGAACCCGATCCACATATACTTTCCGACGCGGGCTTCTGCTTCCGGCTGGCGCGCCACAGCTTCAATCATCTTCCCGAAGATGTAGCCGATCCCCACACCAGCCCCGGCAAACCCTGCCGCAGCCATCCCCATGCCCAACAATGCTGCTGCTGCTGAATCCATTGTGTCCTACTCCTCCCTTGTCTGAACTTGCACGCGCTAGTGCGCGTGCTCATCATGGCCGTGTAAATGGAATGCGTCCCCCAAATAGACACAGGTCAACACGGTAAAAATATAGGCTTGAATGAGCGCGATAATGACTTCCAATATATTTATCGCGATCGTGAACGCAAAGGGCAACCACCCGATCAACAATCCACCGCTGATCGCCAGGCCGAACAGGACCCCGAGAGTCACGTGGCCGGCCGTCATATTCGCAAATAACCGAACGGCCAGTGAAATGGGCCGTGCCAATTGACTGATCAACTCGATCGGAATCATCATTGGCAACAACCACCCAGGCGTACCGGGCGGAACAAGAATGCCCAGGAACTTGATCCCATGCAGAAAAAATCCCATGACCAGGCTGAGCCCATACACCAAACAGGCGAACACAGCCGTCACAACAATCTGACTCGTCACGGTGTAGCTGCCGGGGATCAACCCGATAAGATTACAGAAGAGAATGAAGAGAAACAGGGTAGCGATGAGGGGGAAAAACCGCATCCCCTCTTTGCCCATCGTATCCAAGATGATGCCGCGAATGAATTCCACCATCATCTCCGCCATGTTCTGCAACTTGCCAGGCACCAGCTTGCGTGTCGATCCTGCCATGACCATGAGCACCGCCACCAGGGAGACGACAACCCACATGATGACAACGGCTTTATTGATGGAAATATCCAATCCGCCAAGCGAAATTGGTATCCAGTTGTGAAGCTCGAACGGATGAAGCGGACTTTCTTCCATGGCGCTTTCGTACTTTCCGTTGAAACGCGTTATGTCTTCGGCCACCGCTGCGCTGACCGGTATGCATTCCTGATTCCGGCCACGACGCCCAACACAAGACCTCCGACCATCCCCCAGGGAGTGGAGTCGAAAAGGTATGTGTCACACACCCAACCCAACCCTCCTCCGACAATCAGCGCAGCGAGCAGATCGGTTCCGATCCGGGCCGCTTGGCCGAGCCCCGCGTACAGTGGATCATGTGAAGGGGGCATGTCGTACCCACGGAGGAGAGTGCACTGCAGCCGATACCGCAAGGACTCTGCCGATGGCGGGCGCGCAATTCAAGCAGAATCATCCTAAATTTGTCAAGCCGGCTATGTGCTGTGACACAGCTGAAACAGTGAGGTATAGTGAGTGGCGCGTATGTGTAAAGCGATACACGTTCACCCATGACTCGTTTCTCCCAACCATCGTTCCTGGGCGGTCCTCCACAGCCGCTGGTCTTCACGATGGACGGCCAAGGGAGGACACCCTTTGAGTTGTACCGCCTGATTGCGCCCACCTCTCAGCCATCGTTCTTACTTGACAGCGGGAAGGGGACAGATGGCGGTGCCCGCTATTCATTTCTGGGGAGTAGCCCCTTCTCGGTGTTAACTGGGCGACAAGGACAGGCCTCTCTACGGACCCACGAAGGGGGCGAATGCACGTCGAATGATCCCTTCGGAAGCCTCTGCCGACTATTCGCCGGCCCCCAAATCGAGGCTCCTCCAAGCCTGCCGGCTTTTTGGGGCGGAGCCGTCGGCTACCTCAGCTACGACCTCGTGCGCGACTTTGAAACGCTTCCATCCATTGCCAAAGACGATCTGCTGCTACCCCTTCTGCAATTCGGTCTGTATGACATCATCACCGCCGTCGATCATCAAACTGATCGTCAACAGATTATCTTTTGCCCGCCCATGGAACGGTTTCTGGGAGAACCACGAGAGAAACTCTATCGCGAGGGCTTAGACCGACTGGCCGAGTGGGAAGCCAGGTTGAGCGGAAGACCCGCTCCCCTCAAGAATCTCCCCTCCCTCGATCAGATGGATTTTCATCCGAACCAACCGCGGGATGCCTACCTCGATCGAGTCCGGCGCTGCCAGGAGTACATTACGGCAGGAGACATCTACCAAGCCAATCTGTCGCATCGATTCACCCTGCAACCTCCCAGCACCTACAACGATGGCGGGGATCGACAGCCCTACGAACAGGAACTCTATCGACGTCTCCAAGCCGTTAACCCCTCGCCTTTCTCAGGGCTCATGCACTTCGACGATGTCACGTTGATCAGTTCCTCGCCCGAACGGCTAGTCCGCCTGCACGACCGGCGGGCGGACACGCGTCCGATTGCTGGAACCAGACCACGCGGGCTCGACGCTCGTGACGATCAACGCCTCATCGGCGAATTACTCGCGAATGAAAAGGAGCGCGCGGAACACCTCATGCTCGTCGATCTCGAACGGAACGATCTGGGCCGCGTCTGCCGATTCGGCAGCGTGCGGGTCGATGAATTCATGACGATTGAGCAGTACTCCCACGTCAGCCACATCGTGTCCAATGTCAGCGGCGCCTTGAAGCCGGACGCCACGCCCTTCGATCTGATTCAGGCGCTATTTCCTGGGGGCACCATCACGGGCGTACCAAAGATCCGCTGCATGGAGATTATTGAGGAGCTGGAGCCGGTACGCCGTGGCCCCTACACCGGATCATTTGGGTACATCGGCTGGAACGGCGACCTCGATCTCAATATCGTGATTCGAACTCTAGTATGGTGTGGGGGGAAGGGATACTTGCAAGTCGGTGCCGGGATTGTCGCCGACTCCGATCCGGCCAAGGAGTACGAGGAAACGCTCCAGAAGGCCCAGGCTTTCTTCAGCGCACTGCAACAGACGTAACGATGTGGATTTATCTCAATGATCGGTTCGTGAGAGAAGAGGAGGCCGTCGTCTCCGTCTTCGATCATGGTTTTCTCTACGGCGATGGCGTCTATGAAACGATTCGCTCCTACGGGAGCCGGATCTTCATGCGGGGCCAACATCTTGCTCGACTTCGCCGCTCTGCGGACGCGATCGGCCTGACCATCCCGATTCTCGAGCACAGATGGCCGGCGCTCCTCCACGAAGCCATGACGCGGAATGACGTCGGGCACGAACGCACCGACGCGTATCTTCGCATCACCATCTCCCGAGGAGCCGGCGACATCGGCCTCGATCCAGCCCTGTGCCAAACCCCCACCGTGGTGATCATGACCAAACCGCTTCAGCCTCCCCCACCCGAACAATATCGTATCGGCGTGAACCTGATCGTCGCCCGAACGAGACGGAACTTGCCCAGCGCGCTCTCGCCACAGATCAAGGCCACAAACTTTTTGAATAATATTCTGGCCAAACGGGAAGCGATCGCGGCCGGTGCCTTCGACAGCATCCTGCTCAATTGGGAGTCGCATCTGACGGAATGCACCGTCAGCAATCTCTTCTTCGTCCGAGCAGGCCAGCTCTGCACCCCGGCACTTGCATGCGGCCTTCTGGACGGAATCACGCGCGACATCGTGCTCAGCCTCGCGCAAGAAGCACAGATCCCGGTTGACGAAGGACATTTCGGGATCGAGGCGATTCATAAGGCCGACGAGTGTTTTCTCACCAACACAAGTATGGAAGTGATGCCAGTCACCATGGTGGACGGGCACCCGGTGGGGAATGGGACACCAGGACCTCTCACCCAACAACTCCATACGCAATTTGTGGCCAACCGAGCGCGTTTTTTAGAGCCCTAGCAGTTTCACACCCTCACAGACCCCCTTGTTTTCCTACACTATTTATGACTGGCCTCCAGGCACAAGATCTGCAGTTTCTTGACACCCAGGGACAGACTGGTATCGTTGCAACCATGCACAACACCTTTTTTCTAATAATGACATCCCTCCGGCGGCACGCGGCCATGGGGCTCACTACGACGGTGATCGCAGGAATCGGCTCGCTGGCCTTCTTCGTGCCAACAACCAAGGCAGAAATTTATCAGTTTGTCGGGCGCGACGGCTCAATCTCCCTCACCAATGTCCCGTCAGATTCGCGTTATCGAAAAGTTGAGATCGAATCCAGCCGACTCCACGCCACCTTGTCCGAGCGAGAGCTCGAACCAGTCATTCGTCGCTACTCTTCACAACATCAACTCCATCCCGCGCTGATCCGAGCTGTCATCAAAGCTGAATCGAACTTTGATCCACGGGCGGTTTCTCGCACTGGAGCTATCGGCCTGATGCAATTGATGCCGCAGACCGCCGTGCGTCTGGATGTGCGGGATATGTATGATCCGGATGATAATGTGGGCGGAGGGACCAAATACTTACGCCAGCTGCTCGACCGCTTCCATGGGAACTTACCGCTGGCACTAGCGGCCTATAATGCCGGAGAGAATGCGGTCGACTACTATCAGGCACTTCCCCCGTTCGATGAAACCCGGCAATACGTCCGGAAGGTTCTCCGATACTACCGCACGTTCCTTGTCCACGATGGCGTCATCACGGA
>JBGPVY010000052.1:0-14840 GCA_041491905.1 Nitrospiraceae bacterium
AGCTTTGGACTTTCTGAGCCGATCAAGCTGAGCATTTGCATTAGTATCGAGCATGAGAAGGAGAAGGATGGTCAAAATGATCGATGTTCTCACCCGCCCACCCCGGCGCGCCGAGACGCGCCTTACACCGTACACGGCCGCTGGTTGTTTGACCGCCGCGGCGTCCGGGGTTGTTACGTTGAGGCGTTCAAACGACTGAGAACGAAGCTGGGGATAGTTTTCACCATCCTTCTCAATGGATGATTCCGCCGACCACCCAATGCCGATCATCCGGCACATTGACGATCAATCGGCTCAGATTCATCTCCGCCAACTGCGCCGCTACTTCATCTTCGGTGAACGATGCCAGCAGGGAGCGGTAAAAATCACGCCGCAAAATCTCCGGCTCCTTTGCCGCGTAGCGATCCACGATGGCCTGCGCCTCTTCGGGCGAGTCCGGTCTGAGCAGATCCATCACGAGCACGGGGGAGCCCGGCTTCACCAGTTGCCGCAGCCGATACCAAAACTGCAAGGGATTGGGCACATGATGCAACAGACTGTTGGAGACTGCGGCATCGGCCGGTTCGACCAGCGAAACACCCTGAAAGCGCTCGCAGCGGAAGGTGATCCGGTCAGCCAGGCCTGCCTGTTTCACAGCCACGCCGGCCAATCCAATCATCGGTTCCGACGCATCGACGCCGGTGATGCGACAAGAGGACAGCGCCCGCGCGAACCGGACAGGAATGTCGCCAGGCCCACAGCCCAGGTCGAGGACGTGGCCCTCGGTGAACTCCGGAAAGTATTCGCGGAAGCGATCGATAAATCCTTGGTTCTCTTCTTCAAAATCCGCGCGCGCATAGACGAGCGCCTGCTCAAGATCGTCCATGAGTTCTGGCTCAAGCGTACGGTTCATCGATCTTTAGCTTTCAGCCGTCAGCATTCAGCTTTCAGCGTACAGAATCTACTCCCCCGCCCTCAGCTGATCGCTGATGGCTGATAGCTATTCCTTCTTTTCAAGAACCACTGCGTCGCCTGGTCTCACCACACCCTCACGCAGCACTTTCGCATAGAGCCGACTCCACCCTGGATTCATTTTTTGGGAAATGCGCTTGCAGTCTCTGTCCCGGAACCACTGGGCATTCTGTCCACAGGGAGCCGTATAATTCATGATTTCAACCTGGACGTCCGGCCCGACCTGGAGCCGGTCACCCGGTTTCAGCTTCTCCCACTCCAGCCCGGCGAGCGTCAAGTTCTCTCCGGAAGAACCGGCCTCGATCGAATGGCCCTCGTCCTGCAGCCGCTCGATCAGGTCTTGCGAGAACAGGCAGAGAGCACGATCCAGGCCGCCGTGCACGTTGAGATTCCGTTGCCGGTCCCCCTCGACACCGGTTGTGGCGATGACGGCCTCCAGCACTGGACGTTTCGGCACCCCTCCGTCCGACACATTAATCTGGTACAGGTGGGGATAGGGTGGTCGTCCAGTCTCGGTCACATACCTACTCCTTCGCAGGATTCCACCATCAGCAATTCCAACCCCACCCAGCCCTCTTGTTCACGCCGTTGAGACAACATGGCACCGACCTTGGAGAACCCCTCGACAATCTCTTGCTCTTGATCAAGCAGAATGCCGGACAGCAGGAGCCGCGCACCGTGGCCCACGTACTGGGCCAATTCATTGCACAACAGCACCAGCGTCTAGCGATCGAGATTGGCGAGAACCAGATCCGGTCGCAGTTCGCTTTGTCGGTCAATCTCCTCCAGCGTTCCGCACCGGAATTCGAGATTGTCCCCAAACCCGTTCACTGTGGCATAGTCTCGTGCACAATCCACCGCAACAGGGTCGCATTCCACTCCGAGGGCCGAGGCCGCCCCAAGCCGCAGCGCGACCATCGCCAGCATGCCGCTCCCCGCCCCCACATCCAGCACGGACTCGCCGCCGTGAACGAGATCCTCAAGCCATTCCAATAACATCCGTGCCGTCGAGTGATGACCCGTACCGAATGCCTGCTTCGGATCGAGCACGATCTCGATGTCCTGTGCCTGCAGCGCCACCGGCTCCCAGCTCGGCCTGATCACAATCCGCCGACCGATCCTGATCGGCCTGACCGACTGAGCCCACTGCCGATTCCAATCCGATCGGGCAATTCCTCAACACGAATGTCGTTCTCGGTCGAGGCACCCGGATCGACTCCCTGCAGAATACTATTGAGGCGAGCACGTGCCTCCATGTTCCACTGTGGTTTAGGCCAATAGAGATGGACAACCCCGTTCTCCTCCCATCCGCCTTGAATCACGGGATCAGCCAATATGCCGAGCAACTCTGCCGCATCAACGGCAGTCCGAATCTGGACATCGATCCATCCCTGCGAGTTCATAATGGGCTAGGGGCTTGCGGAAGACTCTCAAGGCACGCCGGAGTTTCATTTTTCAACACGTTTGGAATAACAAGGGTACACCACACAGGATGCTCAAAAAGGCTGTCCAGCAAGGCCGCAGCGAGCGAAGAGGCGAGGCGTACGCTTCGGTACGTTGAGCCTCTGAGCGATGCGAGAACGCCGCTGGCGGACTTTTTCAGCATCCTGGTAGAGTTGACGCACTCCCCCCCTTCCAGTAAGGTCGGCTCTATGCTCCAGAAGCAGCCCGTGCCCCCTGTACCGAAAGCCCGTTCATTGACACGCCTGGTGGAGAAGCTCGACCGTGTAATCGCCCAGGTCACCGCCTCTAGTTCCGCACTCACCCGGTGGCGTCTCATCCTGTTCATCGTCGGAGCGATCTGTACGGTAGCGCTCTACAAAATGGGATGGTATCAGGCCGGCAATGGGGCCCTCATCGCCTTCGTCGCCCTGTTTTTGATTGTGGCCGCCTATCATAACAGGCTCGAAAACCGCTTGCACCGGCTTCGCCTCTGGAAGCAGATCAAGCTCGTGCACCTGGCACGTCTCCAGCTGGATTGGCCTCACATTCCCTCTCGTTCGTCGAGTGCACCCGAGCACCATCCGTATGCCAAAGACTTGGACCTCATCGGCCCCCACTCGCTCCTTCATCTCCTCGACACCACCGTCTCCTCGCACGGGCAGGCGCGGCTGGTGTCGTGGCTGCTTGAGCAGCCACCGATACCGGACCAGTGGCTCCTGCACCGTCGCCTCGTGCTGGAACTCATTCCCCGATCGCTGTTTCGCGATCGGCTGGGGCTCGAAGCTCAGCTCATTGGCGAACAGGAAATCAACGGACGACGACTGGAAGCCGTCCTGAATCATGCAGTCGGATTCCCTCACCTCACGACCGTTTTAGCGATTCAAACCTTGCTTGCTGCCACCACCATCGGACTCGGGTTGGGTGCGCTACTCGACTGGCTTCCGAACTATTGGATGTGGTCTTTCGCGGCCTATGCCTTGCTCTATTTCTGGACCGATCAGGGCGAAGAGTTATTGGAACATGCAGTGGGCGTGCACTTCGAACTGGAAAAACTGGGAGCCGTGCTTGGGTTTGTCGAACGGCACGCCCGGCATAGCCACGCGGCGCTCGCCGGCCTGTGGGCGCCGCTGCTCGCACCAGGCGTGAATCCTCCCCAACTCGTCCGGCAAGCGGCCCGCACCCTGCACGCGATCAGCGTCAAAGCCCATCCGGTCATCCATCTGATTGCCAACACGTTCTGCCCCTGGGACTTGTGGTTCACCTATCGGCTCCAACGGATTCAGGCTCAGGTGTCCGCCCACTTGCCGACCTGGATGGATCGACTGGCCGAGGTCGAGGCTGCCTCGGCACTCGCCACGTTTGCCGCGCTCCACCCATCGTATCGCTGGCCGGACCCACTCACCGCCGATCCCCAACGTAACGGAGCGCTGGCCAGGCTTTCGGCTAAAGACCTCGCCCATCCGCTGATTCCTGAGACGCACCGAATCGCGAACGATCTTGCCCTCGAAACACTGGGAACCGTGCTCTTGGTGACCGGGTCCAACATGTCGGGGAAAAGCACCTTCTTGCGAACCCTGGGCATCAATCTGTGCCTCGCCCAGGCAGGCGCCCCGGTCTGCGCCACTCTTTTCGAATGGACTTGGGTGCGCCTTGCCACCTGTATCCGCGTGGATGACTCACTCGAAGCGGGCCTGTCTTTTTTCTATGCCGAAGTGAAACGCTTGAAAAGCCTGCTCGACGCGACGACGGATCGATCCAGCGCACCGGTGGTCTTCCTGATCGATGAAATCTTCAAGGGAACCAACAATCGTGAACGGTTGATCGGGAGCCGTTCCTATATTTCCGCTCTCTCGCAAGGCAATGGCTTCGGCTTGGTGACCACCCACGATCTGGAATTGACTGATCTCGACAAAACAGTGCCTGGATTGCGGAACACCCACTTTCAGGAAACGGTGGCAGCCGGCGCGCTGCAATTCGACTACAAGCTAAGACCCGGTCCCTGCCCCACAACCAACGCACTGCGGATTATGGAACTGGAGGGGTTGCCGGTTCCTCCACCTCAACCCTGACCTTTGCCATCTTTTTATTCCGTTCCTGCTGTGCTAAGACTCTGCGCAGGATTCGGGCGCATTCACCAGTTTGAGGAGCGCCATGTCCATCCAACCTTGGATCACCTGCCTGCAAAGCGGAATGCTGATCCGTCATCTCGAAGCTAGCTACCCCGAACAGGCATCGAAAGTCGATCTCCAACGGGTTATGGGGGCGGCCGAATCTTTCCAGGAAATTCAGGATGCCCGTGCGTTCCTGACCGACACGAGCAATTGGGTCCCCGCTTCGGTCTTTCGTGAATTGATCAAGGCCTGTGAGCTGGCATCCGGAGAGAAAGACTTCACCTATCTGGCCGCTCTGGCCTACTACGAAACCGTCAAGACGCAGACCCCGACACTTATTGAAACGATTGCGATCCTCCTCAACGACGTAGAATCGGTATTTCGTTCTGTCGGCAACTGGGCCTCAGCCTATACCAATTATCTGCAACTTCAATCCTTTGTCTGTCCAGATGAAGCACAGACCTTGCACATTCTGTCCCGAAACTTGGCACCGGTCGATCCCGGACTTGGGAATATGCGTCTGGTGCAAGGCAATCTCGAAGGCACTGCGAAACTAGATCCCTCGGTCGAAACCGCCGCCTGCGAAGAGGTCTACTCACAACTCCGCTTAGAAACCCTGGTCAATGAATTCGGCGACGCCTACATCCTAACCACGAAAAACGATCGGTTCACTGTAGCCCGCCGATCGACGGGCGAAGTCGTGATCACGGGACGAACGATTCCTCTCGTTCATACGCTGATCCGCATCAAAGCCGATCCTATTCCCGCTCCGCATGGTTCCGACGAACAACTTGTCGCCACCCTTGAACAGCAGGACCATCTCTCGGTCTGGACGGCTGGAGAGCCGGTCCGAAGATCTAAGACAGACTTCCCCAAGCAGGACGATCACTGTACCGCTATCCGCATCGAACGCGGCGGTACCCTCTCGGCTGGATCACTCAGCACCACGATCAAGGCCGGCTCGATATACAACGCGCCTTATACACATTATCGCCTGCATTGGACGAATCGCCCTCCACAGGCGAATAACGCCGCTGCCGCCGGCCGCTCGCAATTCTTGACGGACCGGCGCGCCTTCGCACACCAGCTCTTTACCCATTTGAAAAACCTACAGGCGACGCATCGCCACATGCTCACCATGTTCCTCCGCAATGTGGAACTGGCGCAGGAGAATATCCAACTGAAGCAGGAGCTGTCTGCGCAGCAAGAAACCGGCGGCATCATCGGCAAGAGCGCTCCGCTTCTAGATCTTCTTTCACTGATCAGAACCATTGCTCCCTCGGACACAACCGTGTTGGTGACCGGAGAAACAGGGACGGGGAAGGAGCTCGCCGCCCGTTTGATCCATCAACTGAGCCGGCGCAAGGACCGCCGCTTCGTGGCCGTCAATTGCGGAGCACTGCCCGAAACACTTTTGGAGAGCGAACTGTTCGGCCATGAGAAAGGCTCATTTACCGGGGCGATAGCCCAGAAGAAAGGGAAATTCGAGCTCGCCGAGGGGGGTACATTGTTCCTCGACGAAATTGGGGACATTTCGCCCGCAGTCCAGGTGAAATTGCTACGAGTTCTTCAAGAGCGAGAGTTTCAGCGCGTCGGAGGAACGAGCGATCTTAAGGCGAACATCCGGCTGATCGCCGCCACCAATCGGGACCTCCTGGCTATGATGGAGCAGAACCAATTTCGACAAGACCTCTTCTATCGTTTGAATGTCATTCAGCTCTATGTCCCGGCCTTGCGGGAACGTCCGGAGGATATTGCTGAACTCGCCCAGCATTTCGTCCAGCGATTCGCCGAGAAAACCGGCAAAGCGATCGCAGGCTTAACTCCGGACGCGTTACAACTCTGTCTGGCCTACAAATGGCCGGGCAACATCCGTGAACTGGAGAATGTCATGGAGCGCGCCGTAACCTTGGCGCAGGAAGGCAAGAAATGGATCACTCCTGACCTGCTCCCGAACAATCTACGTTCGACCGAGGAATCGGTACCCTCACTCGATCTTGCCGAGTTGGTGGACCGTGTTGACTGGAGTGCGCTGCTTAAAACCCTAGAGACGCGAGGATCGCTCACCGGGCTCTTGAACTACCTCGAATGGTCCATCACGCGCCGCGCCGTCGCCGAGTACGGCGGCAACAAAAGCCGCGCCGCAAAGGTCCTGGGCCGCACCTATCGCTGGCTCAGGAAGCTGGAGACTGAAATGACTGAGCATAAGCCACCCCTTCCGCCTTCAAGTCGCCTTTGAGAATAATGCCTGTCAATCACTCTCGTTTTTCTTCTCGGCCGCCCATTCATTGATGAACAGCTGTTCCTAGGACCCTGAATCACTGTTCATAATTTTTTTGTTTCGCCTGCCGGCTTGAATTACCTGGTTTTCTCCCTTCACTCCTGTGCTGCCAGCGCTCCTCTCCAAGCCTTTATTTATGGCTAGCTTGCGGATGATCAACAAATGTGGACCATGCGCACAGCGTCAGTTTGTCCCTTGGCATACTTATTGATCAGCTCAGTCGGCGGGATGAGACGATGAAGGTATTGTACCTCGCAGAACTTTTAGGAGGGTCAACATGTCGGCACCCGCGCAACATAAGAGGAGTATGGGCCAAGGATATCGCAACAGCCATTTCTCAAGGTCGCTCACCCAATGGATTTTCTTCCTACCTATTGTCAGCGTGGTAATGGTCAGCACCCAGGGGTGTTCCGTCTATCTCGCTTCACACCAACCCGACAAAAAGGACCTGACTGTATTGGACGGGGAACACCTCGTCAGGACGTCGCAGAAGAACTTGGAGCCCCGATTTGGTCGGAAGCCAGGAACAAAGACACGGTTGAGATCTACAAATTCAAGCAAGGGTACAGCAAATCGGTCAAACTAGGCCGGACGCTCTTCCATGCCATCGCAGATGTGGCTTCGATAGGGGTGTGGGAGATCCCGGGGACCCTGATTGAGAAAGTAGGGCTTCACGGAATGGATACGACAGCAAAGGTGTCCTATGATGCCGAAGGTAGAGTGCAAACCTCAGAGCTCTTCGATGCAACTAAGTTAGACCAAGAAGCGCTGACGGCGCGAGGGGGAACTATCGGGCTGGTCGTAAGACCTACCGCTCCTGATGCGCTACTCCGGATACCCGCGAATGGATGGCTGGCTAACGCTGGCAGAGGGGCGGCTGAAGGAGCTGGAATCGGCGCGATACCAGGGGTGCTGTGTCCACTTTATTTCATCCCGTCTTGTTTGGCAGGGATGGGCGGCGCTGCCATCGGTTCAGTGGTTGGCGGCATCTACGCCGCAGCGACGGCCGAGCCGGTCTCGTCATTGGAACAAGCAGAGTCGGCATTCCAGGCCGCCCTGGCTGATCTTAAAATCCAGGAGGCCATCCAGGACCGTGTGATTCAGAACGACCGCGGGTTGACTCCCAATTCCATCATTCTTCTGACGAATCAGGAACTCACCGCCGCTGAGATAGAGCACTCGTATCCTGTACTAGACAGCAAAGGGATGAATCGGGTCGTTGATCTCAGCGAGGTTACCGTGGAACTACGCGCCGCAGACTCGGCTGTCAACCCGTTTCGCAAATTGTTCATGACTGTGTGGTGTCGACTCATCCGGACTGTGGACGGCGCTGAGCTCGATAGCCGCCTGATTACCGATGAGATGGGTGGCACCCGGTCAGTCGCGGAGTGGGCCGACCAGAACGCTCAAGTGTTTCGTGAGGAAGTGGCTCAGGCTGCCCAGCGCCTCGCACAGCAAGTCGTCAAAGAACTCTTCTCCGACACTCACTCCCCAAACGATGTGCAAGCTCCTGCGTCACAGGCCTTCAGCCGTTAAATCAACCGATCAAACATTCGGTTTGGTTCCTTTGGATAAGACTCGATACACACCAGCATTCAAAGAGATTTGGTAGAGATCAATCTTCCCCAATGAAATTTGCCTTCAACATTCCATGCCAACTTCTGTCACGTCTATGAACGACACGACTCTTCCTATGAATACCGGTTCATAGATTTCCCGGTCTCGATCCAGGCTCTGCGCCACACCGGCGCCCCCACTCTCCTCTCTTCCTCCTTGCTGATCTCCCTAAGACATCGATAATGCACCGGTTTGGCGCGGCAGGTTTCTGCTCATCCTCACACACACCGAATCGGCACAGCACTTGCCATTCTGCATCGATAGACGAGGATCGAACGGCGAAGGGAGGGCTCTATGAAATCGCGATGGTTGGCTCTAATTGCCTTGCTATTTGGGACCTATGCCGCCGTTCCCGCGATCGAGGCAGCCGATGGCGTCGAACGGCATTGCTTCGGCCTGCTGTGGTGCAACGAACAGTCGGCCGACTCCACCTCGACGGACGGATTGTTGTGGCTTTATTCGGCTGAGGAGCGAGGCAGTTATTCACGACTGGCTGTGCGGCCTCTGTACTCCATGGAGGAAGATCCGACGCGCAACCTGCTGCGACGCAGCATTCTCTGGCCATTGGGGACCTATGAGCGCAGAGGCGACCAGGCCTGGACCCATGTCTTTCCCCTCTATTGGGACTCTGAAGGGCCGGGGCGAGAATGGACCTTCATCGCCCCACTCTATCTGAAGTCGATTCACGGAGACAACGCATGGCACCATCTCTTTCCCTTGTTCAGTCGCCACGTCATTGGTGGGTACTACGTCAGAAACTTTGTGCTCGGTCCCCTGTTGATTACCACGAGCGATAGCCGCACCGACTTGGCTCAATGGGATCTGATCTTCCCCTTGTTTCACTATCGCCAAGACTTCAATTCGTCGAACAGCTGGGTGTTCCCGCTCTATTGGTCGGGCGAAGACCGGTCGAAGGGAGAGGCTTATCGTTATATCCTGCCGCTCTACGGCTCCTCTGACGACCAATCCCATCACTACCATTTCCTTTTCCCGTTCTATGGCTATGCCGACGACACCTCGGCCCAGGTCACGCGATTCAGCCTGCTCGGCCTGCCGCCGGCCAAGGGATTTGCCGCGATACCTTCCTTAGCGCTCTTCGAACACGTGACGAGGGCCGACGAGACGAGTCATCGGATATTTCCGCTGTATAGCTATGTCACAGGCGCGGATGACAGCAGCACCTTCGACGCGCTTCTGCTGTACCGCCATCAGACTGCCCCATCTGGTACCATCATCGATCGATTCTTTCCGTTGTATCGATACGAGGGCAATGCCGACGGCCAGACCCGTGAATTCGACCTGTTCGGCTATCACGACGCGTCTTGGTTTCGCTATGAAGACGACCCGAACCACCTTACGCACCGACTCCTTGGCCTCTACAACTACGACCACAACCAGGATGGATCTTCACAGCTCTCTGCCGTTGGCTATCGCCGCTTGTCTCTCTATCTCCACAGGAGCCAGGACGATCTGACCGAAGATCGGCTCGTGCCTCTATACGACTACTTCCGTGACGGTGACAACAGCTCCTTCTCGTTTCTCGGCCTATCCGAGATCGCCTTGTACCGGCAGGAATCGAGTCCGTCTCTGTTCCAACACCGTCTGTTTCCGCTCTATCGATACCGGCACAACCTGTTAAAGGATGAAATCGAATTCGACGCGATGTTCTTGTACCGTCACCTAACCACACCGGTTCAGACCGCCGATCGACTGCTCCCATTCTGGGACTATGCCGGGGCAACCACCAAGGCAGACTGGCGTCTCAGCCTTCTCGGGATTGAGTCCATGGCGCTCTATCGCCACGACAGCGGCGACGCACACACGTTGGACCATCTGTTCCCCTTCTACGGCTATCGCAGTGAACATAACGGCGAAACTCGGTTCAGCGCGTTAGGGCTACCACCATTCGGTCAGCTTGCAGCCTGGTCCCTCTACGAGCATGACCACTCCTCAACAGAGGTGAGCGACCGTTTCTTCCCCCTCTACCGTTACCGCCAAGACCAGAAAAGTCAGGAGTCAGAATTCGACATGTTGGGGATGGGTTCGGTCTCGCTGGTACATCACGAGGCAACTCCTACGAGCGTGGCAAACCGTGTATTCCCGCTCTATCGATATGCTCACGATGAAGAAACAGGACAGACCACGATCAATCTGCTTGGAGTCGAACCGGTGAGTCTCTTCCGATCTCAGAGCAGCCCCACACAGAGCGCTCACCATGCCTTCCCGCTCTACAGTTATCGCGCCGACGACACAACCGGCAGCACCTCATTCTCCGCGCTCTGGATGTTCTGGCGGGCGACGTCGCCGACCACGAGTCAGACCAGTCTCTTTCCCATCGCGAGCATGGCAAAGGATGAGACGACAGGTGAAATAAGCTGGTCGATGATCGGACTCGATCCCGCCCTCCCAATCAGCTGGATCAGGCACAGCTGGACACAGGACTCAGCACGGGGTTTGTTTGTCCCTCTCTACGACTACCGCAGGGAACAGGACCAGACCACCTTGTCTATCGGAGGTCTATCCTATGCGTCACTCTACCGTCAGGAAGACTCTTCGACCCTCCACAGCCATCGCCTGTTCCCCATCTATAGTTATCGCCACGACTTGGCCCAGGACGTCGCACGAACGAGTATCCTGCTGGCCTACGAGCATGAGAGCACGCCGTCGCGAAACACCGATACTTTGATCCCATTCTGGCGCTATGAACGGGGCCATAATCAGGAAGAGACTCGATTCAATGTGCTGGGACTCGGAACATGGTCGCTCTTCGAGCACCATGCCACGTCGACAGGCACGACCAACCGTCTCTTTCCCTTGTACAAGTACGCGTCCACGCGTGGAACCGGCGACGCGGAGTTTTCATTCTTGTGGCCGCTAGTCGATTACAAAAGCCGGCAAGGCACCGTCACATCGGCCAGTCTGCTGTGGTGGCTGGTCTCATACGAGCATCCGGATACAGACCATTCCGACTTCCATTTTCTCGGAGCCTCAAAGATGGCCTTGGTCCGGCGCATGACCTCGCCCAGAGAGTCGATCTTTGAATTCAACCCAATCATCCCACTCTACCGGTACCGACACGAGACAGAGAGGGGAACCTCCTGGGATCTCTTAGGAGGGCTAGTGGGAATGGATGCGACCAACGAGCGGACTCGTATGAAGCTGTTCTGGCTGTCACTGTGAAAACAAGCCGTTGTGCAATTCATACAGATTGAGGGGGAGGAAGTATTTGCCTCCAACTCCAAACACTGGCACACTGCGACCATACGAGGCCTTTCCTGGTGGACAGTCTCCAACACAAGGTTGCAGATACCAACCCTATTTCGCATCCTCTCCGCGGACTCTTGATCACCCAATTCTGCGGCGCGTTCAACGACAACGCCTGGAAACTGATGGTCGCCTTGCTGGCCATCCGGCAAGCCACCGCGCAGATGGTGCCAGGCCCTGAGCTGGAAACTGCGACACAGACGCAAACCACTCTCACTTTTGTCATCTTCACCTTGCCGCTGGTATTGCTGTCGTTAGTCGGTGGCACCTTGGCCGATCGCCTGAGCAAACGCACGGTTATCATCGCGATCAAAGTCGTTGAGGTGCTCCTCATGAGCGCCGGGACTGTTGCGCTCTGGTTGAACCCCGTCGGGGGCATTCTGCCGTTGATCGTCTTAGGCGGGATGGGCGTGCACAGCGCACTCTTCGCCCCGTCGAAATACGGCATTCTCCCCGAGCTGATTCCGCATGAACGTCTCGCCGCCGGCAACGGCCTGTTGGAAGTCTGGACCTTTGCCGCCATCCTGACAGGCACGGCAGCCGGAGGCTTTCTCTTGCAGGCCGCCGGTGACCAGCGCTGGATGGCGCCCCTCACCTTAGCCGCCTTTTCAGTGGTCGGCCTGGTTGCAGCCTTTGCCGTTCCCCACGTCGCGCGCGCGCGCGCGAACGGCGGCGTAGGCTCAACGATCCGCGTCGCCTGGGCTGCCATTCAGACAGAGCGCCTGCTGCGCCTTGCCATTCCAGGACAAGTCTTTTTCTGGACGATTGCGAGCCTCTTTGCTCAAAACGTGCTCGTCTATGCCAAAGCCGTTCTGCATCTCTCGGATGCGATGTCGGGGCTCCCGCTCACGCTGTTGTCCGTCGGCATCGGCATCGGCGCCATGGTGGTCGGGCGACTGTCTCAAAACCGGATTGAGTACGGACTAATCCCATTGGGAGCCGCGGGTGCGGCCATCGCACTATCCTTGCTTGGCACACTCACCCCACCATTGTTCGGAACGTTTTTGGTATTGGGACTCCTCGGAGTCTCCTGCTCCTTCATCTTCGTGCCGCTGAACGCCATTCTCCAATGGAGATCGCCACCCGATCGGCGCGGCGCCGTCATCTCGTTCTGCAACACCTGCGTCTTCATCGGAATTCTCTTGGGATCGCTCGCCGGAGGCTCGCTCGCCAATGCCGGTCTCTCGACGAGCAACATTTTCCTCGTCACCGCTGGAGTGACCATAGGCGGCACGCTGTGGGCCCTCTGGCTGATGCCCGATGTGTTCCTACGGCTGTTGCTCGTCATCTGTACGAACACGCTCTATCGCCTCCGCATCGTCGGCCAGCAGCATATTCCCCAATCCGGCGGAGCGCTTCTCGTCCCGAACCATATGTCGTTCGTTGATGGCTTCTTGATCATGGCCAGCGTCGATCGGCCCATACGGTTCGTGGTGGATGCCGCCTATGCCACGCACCCGCTGTTCAAATGGTTGATGACCGCCATGAAGGTCATCCCGATTACTTCGGCAAGCGACACCCGCATGATCCTTCGGGCGCTGCGCAGCGCGGGGCAGGCACTCGACGACGGAGAGATCGTCTGCATCTTCCCTGAAGGACAGATTACCCGCACCGGCACGCTGCTGCCGTTCCGTCGCGGCTTCGAACGGATTGTGAAGGGACGGCAGGTGCCGGTCATCCCCGTGCACTTGGATCGCCTGTGGGGCAGCATCTTCAGCTTTGAGCGCGGTCGCTTCATCACGAAATGGCCCGAGCGCATTCCCTACCCGGTCTCAGTATCCTTCGGCACACCGCTGCCATCGGACACGCCGACACACAAGCTCCGCGACGCGATTCGCACACTCGGAGAGGAGGCCTGGCGCCTGCGCAAATCCTATCGCCGCCCGCTGCACCGTGAATTTATCCATGCTATGAGGCGGCATCCCTTCCGCTTCGCAATGGCAGACCAATCCCGTCCACGTGTGTCGTCGTTCCAAGCCCTGTTCGGGTCCATCGTACTCGCCAGAGCGCTTCGGCCACATTGGGAAGACCAGCGTCATGTCGGCATCCTGCTCCCGCCGACCGTCGCCGGCGCATTGGTCAACGTGGCTGCTCCACTCGGCGGAAGAACCAGCGTGAATCTGAACTACACGGTCGGCAAATCCGGCCTCGAAGCAGCCGTGCGACTCGCCGGCCTTCGCACGATCGTCACCAGCCGAACCTTTGTCGAGAAGGCCAAGTTGGATCTGCCGGATGGGCCGTCGATCGTGTGGCTGGAGGATGTCGCCCGCGCTATCGGCACAGGACAGAAACTCGTCGCGAGTCTCCTCACCCTCTGCGCCCCTGCGCGGCTGATCGAACGGGCCTGCGGACAGAACCGCCCGCTGACAATGGACGACCTGGCCACCATCATCTTCAGCAGCGGCAGCACGGGTGAACCGAAAGGCGTCATGTTGTCTCACTTCAGCGTCGACGCCAATGCGCAAGGAGCCGGCCAGGTTCTCCATCTCTACCAGGATGAGCGGGTGCTCGGCATTCTTCCGTTCTTCCATTCGTTCGGCTATCTCGTCTTCTGGTTCGTCATGTTCAACAACGCGGCCATGGTCTTTCATCCCTCCCCGCTCGACGTCGCCGCCATCGGCGAACTCGTGCAACGTTACCGCATCACGTTCCTCGTCACCACGCCGACCTTTCTCCAGCTGTATCAGCGCCGTTGTACCCCGGAGCAATTCAGCTCGTTGCGCGTGGTCCTGACCGGCGCTGAGAAACTTCCGTCCCGGCTCGCCCAGGCATTTGAAGATCGGTTCGGCATTGGACCGATCGAGGGCTACGGCGTCACCGAATGTGCTCCCGTCATCGCCGTCAATTGTCCGGACTTCCGAGCAGCCGGATACTTCCAACCGGCCTCACGGCGGGGAACAGTCGGTCAACCGCTGCCCGGCGTGTCTGTGCAAATCGTCGATCCCGACAGCTTCGCCTCATTGCCCCCCGACACTCCAGGCATGTTGCTGGTCAGAGGTCCCAACGTCATGCAGGGGTACCTGGGGCGTGAGGATCTGACGGCCAACGCCATGCGCGATGGCTGGTACATTACGGGCGACATCGCGACGTTGGATGAAGACGGGTTCTTGACGATCACCGACCGGCTCTCGCGCTTCTCGAAGATCGGCGGTGAAATGGTTCCGCATGGCCGC
>JBGPVY010000312.1:0-2973 GCA_041491905.1 Nitrospiraceae bacterium
GAAGGCTTCTACTGCAACCGCCAATACGACGCTGCGACAAGCCTGACGGCGGGCGGGCTCGCCGCTCGGTCGGTCAACATACTGTTTCAAGTATGCCTCGCTCCCTCACGGCTCCGCGCGCCCGTCTCGCTTGCCGTCTCGGCGGTTTCGTCACGAACCCTCGTGAATAATGCGGGCTAGTATGAAGGACGAAAAGAAGGCGGTACTGTACCATGCTGCTTTGAGAACCTGAAGGGGGCCAGGGAAGTCGATTCACCGGCTGGCAGGCTGTTGAAAAAGTCCGCCAGCTTCGTTCTCGCTTCGCTCAGAGGCTCAACGTACCGAAGCGTACGCCTCGCCTCTTTGCTCGCTGCGGCCTTGCTGGTCGGCCTTTTTGAACAGCCTGTGGGCTCTGCTGGAGCTGCCCGTGACTTCCGCCAGCCTGTATTTCTCGGGTCCACAATAGTTTTTCAGCGCCCGGCTAGGGGCGGGCGGAAGCGGGGTGGCGAACGACAGACCGATCAGGCCAATGGTCATGGTGCCGCCGATGATGGCGCACAGACTGACCGGACCTTTCATCGCAGGGCTCCTGTCTCCTTGTTATTCGACCACGATCACGCCCTGCATGTCATGACCCGGCATGTCGCACAGGTAAGAGAAGCTTCCGGTACGTGCCGGCGTGAACTGAAACTCAACCAGGCCTTCAGGCGGGATGATCACTCGCTTGAATCCGTCTGGACCAAACTCCTGGGCCCCGTTGCCGCCCACGTTGAGGTCGACGCCGAGGAAGAGCTCCTTGGCCACCACGGTATGGAGTTCCGTGTCGTGGTTGCGAAACCGTAGCACTGTCTTTTGATCATGATGTAAGAGGACGTGATTTGGAACAAACGTCCGCGAGCCGATCTCTACGGTGATCGATTCCACCTCGGCCTCGGTTGGGAGCGCGCTAGGAGCCTGTCCGTCATTGCCGTTCGCCGCAGTAGAAGGGTCAATGACGGACAGGCTCCTAGCGGGAGTCGCGAGCACCAGAGCCAGGCACATGAGCCCGAGCGTCCCTCTCACTGTGCGTTGGCCGCATCGAGGATCGCGTGGCGCATGTTCATCCGGTCGACCGACGTCAGCTGTGGGGCTGGACGATGTCGGCAGAGCGTGACGGTGTGCTGAAGGGAGGCGATGAAGACTTCGCAATTCGGACAGGCTCCCAGATGTCGACGTATCTCCCGGCAAATGTCGGCTGGGAGTTCGTCGTCGATATAGGCAGATAACTGCCGAAGAAGATCCACACAATGGCCTTGGCCATGCGTATGGCGGTGAGACGATGGCCCGGACTGTTTCTTTGGCGCCGACGTCTTTTTCTTGGTCACGAGCGCAAGCCTCCAGACTTGTGGTCATCGTGGTGGGTGATGCCGCGGGCGCTGAGTTCCCGCCGCACAAACAAGCGTGCCCGATGCAGTCGTGATTTTACGGCGCGCTCATTTAGGCCCATGATGGTTCCCACTTCTTTGGCACTTAACCCTTCCATGTCGCTGAGCACCAGGGCCATCCGATATTTACTGGGCAGTTTCTCGATCGCCTGGTCGAGGGCCTGCCGGAGCTCCTTGTTCTGCAGTGCCTCTTCGGGGCTGAGCCCGTCCATCGGGATCTGGAGGCGAAACTCTCCTTCCGATGTGGGCACAAATTCATCGAGCGACAGCTCGTGTTCCGGCTCCCCTTTGCGCTTGCGCCGCATCCGTATGCAGGCCCGTGAGGCGATGGTGTACAGCCAGGTGGAGACCCGAGCCTCGCCTCGAAAATCTTTGAGTCCTCGGTAGGCATTGAGAAAGGTTTCTTGAACGAGATCCTTTGCCGACTCCGTTTCGCCGCACAGGCGGTATGCGTACCGATAAATCAGATCGACATGGTCTCGATACAGCCTATCAAATCCGTCAGGCTCTTGCATGGCTGGGCGTTGGGAAGGTGTTTTGGGAGCAGGGGCGCGCATGGCTGGGGCGAAGTCTAGGGGCTTGGCTGAGGCCTGTCAAGCAACCCACCGGGAGTGATGGCCGCAAGCCCTGTCTGTCTGGTTCATCTGGTTGGTCTGGTCTATCTGGTTGATCCAGTTAGTCTGGTTCCACCAGATAAACAAGACAAACCAAACAAACCAATTAAACGAGACAGACCAGACAGACCGAACAGACCAAATGAACAAGACAGGCCAGCGGACATTTTAGAATTCTATTAGGGGGTTGGAGAGGCACTGCGTCGGGGAGTTGGTGTCTCAGTGGATGGAAACGTAATGGCCACATTTTCATGGTCGATGCGCAACGTCAACGGTTGTCCCACCTTCACACGAGGGATCCCGATCTTCGAATTGAGCATGACTAGGCCGATGGGGGTGCGGACAAAGACGAAGTTGGATTTGAGCTTGGACACGGTTCCCGAGAGGAGGAGCTGCACGTCGGCCCCGGCTGGCGGGGTTTGGTTGACCTGCAGGTCGTACTGTAAATCATGCACTCCGGTGATGGTATTGGTTTCATCGACTTCGACGGTCAGCAGATCTCCCTCGCGATAGTCTGTGAGGCGTTCTTCCTGTGTGCCGACATGGACAGTCTGGTCACCGTCAGGCCCCCACCAGCGTAACGTTCTTGGAACATCGGCCCCAGACGTCATTGGCCCGCTGAGGTAGCGATGGACCAACGATTCGTCAACCCTCTTTCGGATCTCGACGACCGAATGGCGCTCGTGCACCCAAAAACGTACTTCCTGCGAGGCTTTGAGATCCTTCAGCGTTGTTTTGGAAGTGAGGGTCAGCAGTCCGATCGGGGTCTTGAGAAAGACGATCCCGGCCTTGGTCCGCCATACCGATCCCCGTAGCATTATGAAGGGATCAATCGTGACTGGGTCAACGGCGGCAGGTGTTGGAGCAGGGATTTCCGCGGCTGGGAGCGAGAGCATTCCGTCTAGCGCAGGTGCTTCCTCGGCACGGACGGGACCGAGCAGGGTGATGACGATCAC
>JBGPVY010000313.1:0-2968 GCA_041491905.1 Nitrospiraceae bacterium
CGTCAAGGATGGGTGGTGTTGACGGGAGGGCGCGCGAGCGGTGTGATGGACGCAGCCAGCGAGGGGGCGAAGTCGGTGCCCGGCAGCTTGACGATCGGGATTCTGCCGGATGGCAAGGCACGGGTGTCTCGGTTTGTAGACGTGGCGATTGTTACGGACCTGGGCCAGGCACGCAACAACGTGAACGTCATGTCCAGCGACGTCATCGTGGCCTGTGGGCTCGGCGGCACTGGAACAGTCTCAGAAGTTGCACTGGCATTGAAGGCCAAGAAGACCGTGATTCTGTTGGGGGCCGACAAGGCTGGGGTGGGCCTGTTCAAAAATCTCGCGCCACATCTCGTCCATGCCGCTGCCTCACCCGAAGAGGCGGTCAGGCTGATCGGCGATTTGCTCTAGCCCGTGAAGTGTGAGCGAGACAAGCAAGACGTGCGCGACTCGAAGTTCCGAAAACTTCAGCCTTCAGACCATCTCACCCGTCCCGCGTTTCCCGCCAGTCTCGCGTGTCTCGCGCGGCTATCCTGCGGGTCAAGCCAACAGTTCCCAAACGTCCACTCTGTGCAGATCACGCCACAGTGCGTCATGTGGCATAGCCGTCGTTTTCCCTATCCTATCCGCACGTTAGTGGAGACCCATCTCGGCACGGATCTTGAGACTTTTCAGGCCTCTATGAAGGTTGTCTTGTGCACCGGGATATAACCGCACACCATGGCCACCGACAACACAAGGGGCGGACTGCTCTGTTCATGTCTGCTGCGCACCGCTTGTGCGCTGGTGATGCTGTGCTTGCTGCTTGCCGCCGTTCCCACGCCAACGCGGCCCGATTACGACGGCGCCCACCCTCGGTATTCTAAACAGGAAATCCATCGGGCCATCGCGTGGTACTCCAAGAAATATCGTCTTGACCCTGCCCTGCTGCGCGCTGTCATCAAGACCGAATCGGATTTTCGCCAGCATGCCGTGTCTCGCAAAGGTGCGGTCGGCTTGATGCAGCTGACGCCGGCTACCGCGGCCACGTTGCGTGTGAGCGACGTATACGATCCCATCCAGAATATCCGCGGAGGCGCTAAGCAGCTGCGGCATCTGTTGAACCTCTACCAAGGCGATCTTCCCTTGGCCTTGGCGGCCTACAATGCAGGGATCCATCGGGTCAAAGATCGCAGAGTTCCGCGCATTCGAGAAACCCATGCCTACGTAAGGAAAGTGCTGCGGTACTATGAAGTATTCCGTTCTCACCCGCAGCCTTCTCCTAAGAGATAAAGCTCCCCGCAGCAGCCTACTCCGCCTTCGTAGCCACTTCGGCTACGAAGGCCGGAAGCTACGGAGCCATCCTTTCACGCGGTGGAGAGAAGGGGAGATAGCTGGAGCGGAGGGGAGATCTAGGCGATTGGTTTCTTAGAGCTTGGCCTTCATAATAATGGATCGGACTCGTTCACGTTGGGCCAACCTGATCCCCGTAAACTCGAGACCGAAATTTGCGCCTTTGACCCACCGCACCAGGGCTTCGTCGATGCGCAGAGGCCATTGCTGGTCGTGAAGGAACAGGGACAGGCGGAATACCATGCCAACCTGCACCTGGATAAGGGACGTCGCCTGACAGCCGTTCGTGGAGAGATCGAGGACCGTCGCCTCGCCCTCAAAGTCATCCTCTCCAAAAAAGAACATACGGCAACTCAGGCTCAGACGGCGGCCCCGACGTTCCGCCATCGCGGCTTCGTGGTCAGTGCCTAAAGCTCGGCTGGACCTGGGGTCCTCCGTGGCCATGGATTATGTCCTTCCTCTCAATAACCCAGAGAAGAAATAAATCGACTATAAAACTACTTTACCGAACGAGTTGTCGGCCCACCTTCCTCAGGAGGAGTAACCCGGAAGAGGGGCCAACAGGGTCCTGATCGCAGTATTGCCAATTAGTTTATGGATGTAACAAAAACCTCTTAATCCGCAACCGTATCCGAATCGACCTCTTCCACAGTCCGCGTAGAAAGAGGGCTTGACCTATCTGGAACTGCTCTGCGACAAGAGAGACTCTTTGATCAAGGAGGAGTGTGTCGATGAAACAGCACATCAACCAACGAATGGCCGCATTGGCCCATTCGGAGATTCGAGCGATGACCCAGGCCTGTGTCCAGGCGAAGGGCCTCAACATGGCACAAGGAGTCTGCGACACCCCGGTTCCACCGGTGGTGCTTCGAGCCGCGGCGCAGGCGATGGAGCGCGGGAAGAATGTCTACTCGCGATTCGATGGGTTGCTCGAACTGCGGCAGGCGATCGCCAAGAAGCTTGCGCAGTACAACGGCATCGCGGCTGACCCCGAAACGGACGTGACCGTCAGCGCGGGGGCTACCGGGTCCTTTCATTGTGCCTGCCTGGCGCTGCTCAATCCCGGCGACGAGGTCATCCTCTTCGAGCCCTACTATCAGTATCACATCAGCGCGCTGCTGGCGGTTGAGGCGGTTCCGGTGACGGTGAAGATGCAGGCTCCCGATTGGACCTTTTCCATAGCCGATATCGAGCGCGTGATCACGCCCCGAACCAAGACGATCATCGTGAATTCGCCGGGCAATCCCTCCGGGAAAGTGTTCAGCCGGCAAGAACTGGAGAGTATTGCAGCGATCGCACAACAACACGATTTGTTCGTGTTCACCGACGAAATCTACGAGTACTTTCTGTATGACGGTCGGACACATGTGAGCCTCGCAACCTTGCCGGGCATGGCCAACAGTACGATCACCATCGGCGGATACTCCAAAACATTTAGTATCACCGGCTGGCGCATCGGCTACAGTGTCGCAGCAGCGCGGTGGGCACAGGCGATCGGAGCCATGAACGACCTACTCTATGTCTGTGCCCCAACGCCGTTGCAGGCGGGGGCGGCGGTGGGCATCCAGGAACTTCAGGACTCGTTCTATCGTGACCTGGCGCGCGACTATCAACGGAAACGCGATCGGTTCTGCCAGGCCTTGGCCAAGGC